>DASXUT010000173.1 GCA_036504675.1 Bacillota bacterium
CTCGGCGGCCCACTTGTCACCCAGTTTGATGACCTCCGCCTGATGGAGCGGATAGAGGGTCGGGAACGAGGTCAAGCCGAGGAAGTACGGGGTGGGGGCCTCGAGGGTGACCTCGAGGGTGTAGTCGCCCTTGGCCTTGACGCCGAGGGCGTCGGTCAATGCCTTGATCTTCGCCTCATCCTTGGCGTCCGCCGTGTTCAGGGCCGTCCCGCCCTTGATGTAGTAAAGCTGATAGGCATAGCCAGACCCGGTCCGCGGGTCGAGGGCCCTCTTCCAGGACCACTCGAAGTCCTTCGCGGTGACCGGGTCGCCGTTGGTCCACTTCGCGTTCTTGCGGAGATGGAAGGTATAGGACTTCCCGTCAGCCGAGGGGTCCCACTTCTCGGCCACCCCGGGGATGGGTGTGTTGTTGGCGTCCATCCTGGTCAGGCCTTCGTACATTTGGGAAGCCACGTTGAACTCAGACACGCCCGACTGCAGGTGCGGGTCAAGGGTCTCCGGCTCGGCCACGCCGAGGTTGTACCGGAGGGTCTGGTCCGTGGCCACATCCCCGGTGACCTGGGCCGGCTTCTTGGCGCAGCCCGCGGTCAGCGCGATGGCCATACTGAAAATCAACACAAAAGCAAACAACCGCTTGGACATAAGGTTCCTACGACCCCCTTCGGAATCTCTCTTTTTCCGACGGAAGTCTGCGGGGTGTGCTTGGGCTTCTCAGGCGTCCTTTGCTGCGTTTGAAGTGCGATCAAGGCTGATGAACTGCCGCGTATTCCCCGGACTTACCGTCCCCTTTTCATCGCCGACAGGGACCCAGGGAAAGAAACCGTTATCCTATTGACCCCCGACCTCTCACCCCCTGCGGTGGACCTTGCGGGAATTGTGGCCCTTGCCACGGTTTTGACACAAGGTATCTAATTCGCTCCTAATTCCAGGAATTCCTGCGCTCCTTCCTAAAGGTTACAGCCTTGACAGAAGTCCCATTTAGCTTGACTTTATCTTGGCCGGCCGCGGCGCTGCGGTCCGAACGGGCCGGTCCGGGCCAGACAAAAAAAGCGCCCCCGCCGCGGCGGAACGCTTTTCTTGGATCGGCCGGGACCGCCCCCCTCTCGGTTTCGTTACCTCACTGGTTCGACTGGCTTGGCGTCTGACTGGGAACCTCGTAGAAGGGGCAGGTCCCGTTGGCGCCCGGACCCATCCCGTGGCCCCGACAACCTCGCCCGTAGCTCTGACCGGCGTTCTCCGACCGTCCCACGGTCGTCCGTTCGATGTTCGTGGTGACGTTGGCCCTGACCGCGCTCAGGCCCTCGTCGGCCTGGGCCTGGGTGATTCGGCCGGCCTTGACCACCTTGGCCTCATCCACGCCCTTGCCGGCGGCGATGTCGGCCAGGGACTTCCCGGCTTGGCGCTCGGCGCCGCTGCCGGTCGATCTCGAGAAGCCCGTCGATGTGGGCCTGGAAGCGCTCTTGGCCGCAACGTCTGCCCCTCCAAAACAAACTCCCGCCCCACGGCCACATGGCCGCTAGGGGCGGGGCTGTTTCCCGCGGTGCCACCCTGTTTCAGCCGATCGCCGGCCCGCGCGTGTTGGGACGGGGCTGACCGGCCCTCGCTCCGGCGCTACCGGGCCGGACCCGTGCGGCTTTCGCCGCTTCCTCCAGGGTGGATTCAGCCTGCTGCGCCGGCTCGCACCAACCGCCGGCTCTCTGCGGGTCCAGGCTTACTTGGCCCTTTCCTTGGAAGGCCAATCACAATACGCGCCGTTTCGGGCTTGGCCAGTCGAGGCGCTCCCCGCCCGGCCGGTCCGCTCGAACCTTACAGGCAGAGCATTTCGGCCACTCTGGTAAAGATCCTCTCGGTGGCCATGATGTCGTCGACTGAACTCCATTCGTCGACCGTGTGGGCCTGCCGGATGGAGCCGCTGCCGAAGACGAAGGCGTCCTTGTTCCCCGTGCGGTAGGAGACGATGGAGGCGTCGGTATAGCCCCGGAGGCCGCGGGGTTCGGGCCGCCCGCCCAGGACCTCCTGGTAGGCGTCGGTCAAGGCCTTGTAGAGTGGCGAGTCCCGGTCGCTCTCGACCGGCGGCCGGTCGATGTTTATCTGCCGGACCTCGGCCGTCAGGCCGGGGAGGATGCTGGAGGCCGTGGCGGCCACGCCCCGCAGCAGGTCGGTGACACTCTTGACGGTCATCGGCGGGACCGCCCGGACGTCGATCTCCACCCGGCAGCGGTCCGGGACGACGTTGGTCTTGACCCCACCCTCGATGACGCTGAAGGTCACCGTGGGCCCGCCGGTCAGGGGATGCGAATACGGCAGTTCGGCGAAGCGCCGCTTGATCTCCCGGATCAGTTCGGCCGCGCCGTAGACGGCGTCGACGCCCACTTCCGGCGAACCGGCGTGGGACATCTTGCCCCTGGTGGCCAGCTCGAACCACATGACCCCCTTGTGGGCGACGATGACCTCCATCCCGGTCCCGTCCGGGGCGATGATCAGGGTGTCCTTGCCCACCGTCCCGCCGGCCAGGAGGCCGATGGCCCCGAGCATGTGCGTGCCTTCCTCGTCGGCGGTGGCGCAGACGAGGAGGTCCCGCTTGAGCGGTCGCCCGCTCCGGGCGATGTTCCGGGCGGCCACCATCGAGGCGGCCAGGCCGCTCTTCATGTCGGCCGAGCCTCGCCCATAGAGGCGGCCGTCCTTGATCACCCCGGCGAAGGGGTCGACGGTCCACCCGCTCCCGACCGGGACGGTGTCCATGTGGCCCACGAAGGCCAGGGCCGGAACGGCCGGGCCGCCGCTCCGCGGAATGCGGGCGATGACGTTGGGACGGCCCGGCGCGGCCACGATCACTTTCACGTCGGAAATCCCGTTCTCCTTGAACCACTGGGCGACGAAGGCCGCCACTTCGCCCTCCGTATGCCCGGGGTTCTCGCTGTTGATGGCGATGAGCCGCCTGGCGAGGGCGACGACTTCCGAGTCGGCACCGGTATAAGCCATGGCTTGAACGATAGCCTCCCTTGTTGGGACTCCGGCCTCAGGCGCCCAGGTAGGCGTTCTTGACCTCTTCGTTCTGCAGGAGTTCTTTCGGCGAGCCCTCGAGGGCGATCTTGCCAGTCTCCAAGACGTAGGCCCGGGTGGCCACGTTGAGGGCCATCCGCGCGTTCTGCTCGACCAGGAGGATGCTCGTCCCGGTCTTCTGGATCTCGCTGATGGTCTTGAAGACCTGGCCCACCAGGAGCGGGGCCAGACCGATGGACGGCTCGTCGAGCATGAGCAACTTGGGCCGGCTCATGATGCCGCGGGCGGTGGCCAGCATCTGCTGCTCGCCGCCGCTGAGCGACCAGGCCAGCTGGTTCCGCCGTTCCTTCAGGCGCGGGAAGAGGGCGAACACCTTGTCCAGGTCGGCGTCGATCTTCATCCCCCGCCGCCGCCAGCTGACCGTGCCCATCTGCAGGTTCTCGAAGACGGTCAGGCCCGGGAAGACGCCGCGGTCCTCGGGGACGAGGGCCAGCCCCATGGGGACGATGCTGTCGGTCGGCAAGGCCTCGATGCGCTGGCCGCCAAACTCGATGGTCCCCGCGAACGGGTGGTACATCCCGACGACCGTCTTGAGGATGGACGACTTGCCCGCGCCATTGGCCCCGAGGAGGGTTACGACCTCGCCTTCCTCGACCTTGAGGGAGACGTCGAAGAGGGCCTGGGCCGGGCCGTAGGCGAGGGAGACACCGTTAACTGATAGCAGCATTGTCTTCCCTCCTCCCCAGGTAGGCCTCGATGACGGCGTCGTTGTTCCGAATCTCTTCAGGGACGCCGTCGGCGATCTTGAGGCCGAAGTTCATGACGGCGATCCGCTTGGCCAGCGCCATGACCACCGGCATGTGGTGTTCGATGAGCAGGATACTGACGCCGGACTGGTTGATCCGCCTGATCACGTCGACCAGCCATTCCTTCTCGGACGGGTTCATGCCGGCCGCCGGCTCGTCCAGGATCAGCAGCTTCGGCTCGGTGGCCAGGGCCCGGGCCATCTCCAGGACCCGCTGCCGACCCAGGGTCAGGCTCTTGCCCGGCTGATCCTTGAACGGCTTCAGTTCGACCAGTTCCAGGAGTTCCTCGGCCCGCTTGCGGAGTCCGGCTTCCTCCCTGGCGAGCCTCGGCGAGTTCAGGATGACATCGGTGAGGTTGGTCTTGCTTTGCGAGTAGAAGCCCACCATCACGTTCTCGAGCACCGACAGGGTCCCGAAGAGACGGATGGTCTGGAAGGTCCGGCTGACGTGGAGATGGGAGATGGTGTGCGCCGGCAGGTTGGTGATGTTCCGGCCTTCCAGCTTGATCTCGCCCCCGTCGGTGCGGTAGACGCCGCTGACCAGGTTGACCAGGGTGCTCTTGCCGGAGCCGTTCGGCCCGATGAGGCCGCGGATCTCGCCCGGTTCGATGGTCACGTCGACCTCGTTGACGGCCACGAGGCCGCCGAAGCGCTTGCTGACCCGAGTCACTTCAAGCAGTGCCAAGCTCGATCACCTCTTTCCCGCGGACGTCTGGGCCGCTGGCGCGCGCCGCCCGGCGGCGAAACGCGAACGGACCTTGTCCCACAAGCTGATCACACCGCCCGGGAGGAACAGGACGATGAGCAGGATACCAAGACCATACATGGCCATGTAGTAGTCCTTCAGGAAGCGCAGCCACTCCGGCAGGAAGGTCAGCAAGAAGGCCCCGATGATGACGCCGGGGATAGAGCCGCGGCCGCCGACCATGACCATCGTCAGGACGCGGGCCGACTCCTCGAAGGTAAAGGTGCCGGGGTCGACGTAGCGCATCAGGAAGGCGTAGAGCGTGCCGGCCACGCCGCCGAAGGCCGCCCCGAGGACGAAGGCCAGCACCTTATGGTAGTAAGTGTTGATGCCGAGGGCCCGGGCGGCGACCTCGCTGCCGCGGACGGCCTCGAAGGCCCGTCCCAGCTTCGAGACGCGGATGCGGTTGGCGACGTAGACCATGATGATGAGCAGCGTCAGGGACAGGTAGTAATAGGACCAGTGGGTCTTCAAGACCAGGGGCCCGATGCTGGCGTACTTGATGCCGGAGAGCCCGAGGGCGCCGCCGGTCACCGGGGTCCAGTTCTGGAAGATGAGCCGCATGATCTCGCCGAAGGCGATGGTCATGAAGGCGAGGTAATGTCCGCCGATGCGGATCGTGGGGAGGCCGACCATCAGCCCGAAGAGCATGGCCACAACCACCGCCCCGATGAGGGCCAGCGGGAAGGGGAGCCCGAGCCTGACCGCCAGGATGCCGCTGGTGTAGGCCCCGATGCCGGAGAAGGCCAGCGACGCCAGATTGAGCATGCCGGTCATCCCGAAGACGACGTTCAGGCCGAGGGCCAGGATGACGAAGATGATCGCCATGTTCAGGAGGAACATGATATACGGCGAAGAGACCACCTGGGGGAGGACCAGCAGCGCCACCAGGCCGATGAGGTACCAGAGATACGAGCGCATGAACCGCAAGGTCATTCCCCCTCTCACACTTTCTCGGCGATCCGTTCGCCGAAGATCCCCCGCGGCAGGAAGACAAGGATGGCAAGGAGCGCGACGAAGGTGTAGGCGTCCTTGTAGACTGGCGAGATGAAGGCCGTCGCGAAGGCCTCCACCAGGCCCAGGAGGAGCCCGCCGACGATGGCCCCGGGGATGCTGCCGAACCCGCCGACGATGGTCGCCGCGAAGCCCTTGGTCATCGTGGCCATGCCCATGTCGATGGTCAGGAAGAAGATCGGGGCGACGAGGATGCCGGCGACTGACCCAAGCAGAGCGGCGAAGAAGTAGGTCAGGGCGACCATCTGGGAGACCTTGATCCCCATCAGCGTCGCGGCCCGCTTGTTCTGGGCGGTGGCCCGCATCATCGCGCCGACCGTCGTCTTCATCATGAACAGATAGAACAGGAGGATCAGGCCGCCCGTCATCGCGAGAATGAGGACGTGCTGCTTGACGATGCTGACCCCGGCGACCCGCCAGACGCCCCCGAAGTACTCGGGGTAGGGGCGGGCAATGGCTCCCCAGATGATCTTGACCATGTTCCGGAGGAACAGGCCGACCCCCAGGGTGCTGACGATGACGAACTCGAAGGTCGCATTGCGCAGCGGCCAGTAGACCACGCGCTGGAAGACGGTCGCCCCGAAGAGGGCGATGACCGCGACGGCCACCAGCATGGCCAGGTACCAGGGTATAATGCCCATCAGGCTGGCGCTGACGTAGGCAGCCAGGAGGACGAACTCTCCCTGGGCGAAGTTGAACGTCTCAGTGGTGTTGTAGATAACCACGATGGCTAGGGCCATCAGGGCGTAGATGCTTCCCTGCGCCAAACCGTTGACGGCGATCTGGACCAGGCTGGCCATTGGCGTGCCTCCAATCAGTCTCGGTGGGGGCCCGGGCGGAGGGACGCGCCCGCCGCCGGGTCCACCGGTGTTAAACCGATCCGCCAGCTTACTTCCAGGCGATGTTGTCGATGTACTTGAGGCCGCCGACGCCCGTCGGATCGATCTTGACGATGACGCCGGCCCACACGCCGAGGTTCTTGTCGTCGAAGGAGTAGTTGGTCATGACGCCCTTCCAGTTCTTGAGGGCCGCCAGGCCGTCGCGGACGTTCTGAGCGGTCAGCGGCTTCTTGTCGGCGTCGAGCTGCTTAATGACGTCGGCGAGCATGTAGATGCGGTCATAATTGTGCATGGCCGTCCGGTCCGGGATCTTGTTGTACTTGGTCTGGTAGGCCTTGGCGAAGTCCTGGACCCTCTGGTCGGGGTTGCCCGGGCTGTTGTCGGTGACGCTGAGGACCTCGATCTTTGCGGCGTACTTGCCGGCCAGTTCGACCACCTGCGGATGGGCGTAGTAGCTGCCCATGACCGTCTTGATCTGGCTGGTCAGACCGAGCTCGCCGATCGCCTTGACGATGAGGCCGGCCTCGGTCGGGTGCGACCAGCCGAGGAGGGTGTCGGCGCCGGACTTCTTGATCGCCATGAGCTGGCCGGTGAAGTCCTTGTCGCCGATGGTGTACGCTTGGACCGTCAGGGGCTGGAGGTTGTAGTTGGCGAGCGCGGCCTTCAGGGATTCCATACCGCCCTGACCGAAGTCGTCGGTGTCGTAGATGATGGCGAACTTGTTGCGATTCTCTTTTTCGACGAGGTACTTGACGGTAAGAGAGGCATTGACGCTGTCGTCAGCGACAGTATGGAAGTAGAAGTTGTTCCAGTCCGGGACCTTGTTGAGCTTGGCGCTGGTGGCCCCGCTGAGGTAGGCCACCTTGAGCTGGCCGATGTAGGGCATGATGGGGATGGAGATGGAGCTGAGTTCAGAACCGGCCACGGCGACGATTTTCGGGTGCTCGGACATCATCTTCTGAAAGGAGCTGATGGCCGTGGCCGCCTTGCTGGCGGTGTCTTCGTAGACGAGCTCGATCTTCTTGCCGTCGATGCCGCCCTTGGCGTTGATCTCTTCGACGGCGAGCTTGGTGGCGTTGACGGCGTACTCTTCGCCGGGGGCGAAGGAGCCGGTCGTCGCCTGGAGCTGCCCGATCTGGACGGTCTTGCCGGAGGATGCCCCGCTGCAACCGGAGACGACGGTGCCGACGGCGAACATCGCCAGCACCACCGGGACCATAAGCCTGGACTTCAAGCTCATTCCTCGTTACCTCCCTTGGAGCCTAGGTAAAGCCCGATGACACTACTATTAGGGTCGCTCTCCAGGAGACTGCTTGACCCGGGGATCCTTCGTCCCCCGGCCCTGCGCTGGTGCTCCGATCCACCGCCCCCCTTTCCCGGCGCGATTCAGCGGCCTATGTAGTGGAGACAGAGAGGAAGCTAAGCGGCGCCGCTCCACCGCAACAGGAACAAGGCGACGCTCTTGGTGAAGTCCAAGAGGTCTCGCAGCTCGAGGTACTCGTCGACGCAGTGGATGTGGGAGACGTCCCCGGGGCCGTAGACGACGACCGGGATGCCCCGCTCGGCGAACCAGCCGCCGTCGACGATGGCGCCGCGGCCGGTGATCCGGGCCGGCTCGCCGCGCACGGTCTCGATGGCCGCAGCCAGGGCCAGCACCCCGGGGTCGTCCGGGTCCGTCCGGCACGGGCGGAACTCGGCCGGGTCGGCCGCCGGCAGCCACTCAATCTCCGGCGGGTGCTTGCGTAGCCATGGGTCGGCCTTGGCAGCCGCCAGGACGTGCTCCTCGAACTCCCGCCGGACGTCCTCGACCGTCTCGTTAGGCAGGCTGAAGACGGTCGCCAGGAGTTCGCACGAGCTGGGGATGACGGCCATGTTGCCGCCGCCGTGGATGGCGAAGGTATTGATCATCGCCTGCCCGGGCGGGAGGTGCGGGTGGGTCTTGAAGGCGGCCCAGTGCCGCTCCAGAGCCAGCAGGGCGGGGACGATGACCGTGGCCGTCTTCTCGAGGCAATTGGCCCCTTCGCGACCGTATCCGGCGTTGTTGAACTCACGCCGGGCCACCAGGTGCTGGCTGTACGGGGCCTTGACCCGGACGGCCACGTTCATCACCCCGATCGAGGTGACGAAGACGTCGCGGCCCCGTGCGCACTCCCCGACGATGGCGAAGTCGCCGCCGTAACCACGCTCGAGACAGGCCTTGGTGCCGGGCTCGCCGCGCTCCTCGCCCATGACGCTCTGGACGGTGACGTCGCCCTTGAGCTTGTAGCCCAGGGCCTTCAGGGCCTGGAGGGCGAAGATGAAGCCGGCCAGCCCGCTCTTCATGTCACTGGTGCCCCGGCCGTACATCCGGTCTCCGTCGATCTCGCCGCCGAAGGGCGGGTGGCGCCAGGACCCGGGCAGGAGAACCTCGGCCACGTCGAGGTGCCCGTTGAGGACCACCGACCTCCCGCCGCTCCGGCCCTCGAGAACGCCGACGGCGTTGGGCCGGCCCGGCAGGGCGTCGAAGACATCGACCTTCATCCCCAGGTCCTTGAGGCGGCCGGCGACCCATCCCTGGGCCGCTTTCTCGTTGCCCCCCGGCGGGTTCTGGGTGTCGAACGAGACGAGCTTCTGTAACAGGGAAAACAGCTCATTCCGATGCGCGTCCACGTAATCAAGAACATCGCGGTGGTCGGCCATCACCTGCTGGTCACGCCTCCTTAGAAGATCAGTCTCCGCGCGGCCTCGGTGAGGACGGCCGCGGCCGTCTCCAGTTCCGCCGGCGAGACGAACTCATCGACGGTGTGGGCCTGCTCCAGGCGACCCGGCCCGAAAAGGGCGCAGTGCGGGTTGCCGGTGATGGCCGAGATGATGGCCGCGTCGGTGTAGGCCGGGAAACCGGCGACCTTCATCTTCGTCCCGGTGACGGCGGCGAAGGCCGACTTGAAGCCGTCGATGACCGGCGACGCCGGGTCGGTCTCGACCGGGGGGCGGTCGATGTTGATCTGCCTGAACTCGGCCCGGAGCCCCGGGAAGCCCGCGGTGACCTCGCTCGTGACCTGACGCAGCAAGTCGGCCGAGGACGGGATGGTCATCGGCGGGACGAGGCGCATGTCGACCTCGACCCGGCAGCGGTCAGGCACGACGTTGGTCTTCTCCCCGCCCTCGATCTTCCCGTAGGTGACGGCCGGCCGGCCGAGGATGGCATGGTCATGAGGCAAAGCGGCCACGCGGTCCTTCAGGGCCGCCAGGACTCTGGCCATCCCGTGGATGGCGTCGACGCCGTGCTGTGGGTTACCGGCGTGGGCGTTCTTCCCCCGGGTGACTATCTCGTACCAGATGACGCCCTTGTGGGCCGTGAGGAGCTCGAGACCGGTGGGCTCGGTGGCCACGACCATCGTCTCTCGGCCCACGTAGCCCCGCTTGACGAGGTCGACCGCGCCGAGCATGTCCGAGCCTTCCTCATCCATGGTCGCGCAGACGAGGAAGTCCTTGCGGGGACGGCGCCCCGAGGCGGCCGCGTTCTTGAGGGCCACGAGGATGGCGGCCAGGCCGCCCTTCATGTCCGTCGATCCCCGGCCGTACAGCTTGCCGCCATCAATGGTCCCGTCGAACGGGCCGTGCACCCAACCCTCGCCGCGCGGGACGGTGTCCATGTGGCCGAGGTAAGCCAGTCCGGGCTCCCGCGTCTCGCCCCGCAGGACGCCGATGACGTTGGGCCGGCCGGGCCGGACCTCGTACGTGATGGCCTCGACCCCGGGGACGCTCTTGAGCCAGCCGGCGACGAACTCGCCGATCTTCTCCTCGCTCCCGGTCGGGTTCTCGCTGGGGATACGGACGAGGGCTTGGGTCAGTTCAGTGACCGACATCAGGACGGGGCTCCTTCCTTGGGTCAGGCTTGGTCGGCTCAGGACGGGTCGGGTCAGGACGGGTTGAGCGTGGGCAGGGTCCTTTGTGGCTGCGGGAAGAACAGAACGCGGCCGAGCCGGCCGCCCTTCCGGGCGTGGGTGATGGCCCTCTCCAGGGCCTCTTGGGGCGAACCCGCGGCGTCCACGAACATCTTCTCGAAGGTGGCCGCCGGGACGCCGGGCGAGGAGGCGAAGAGCTTGATGCCCCTGTTCTGGACCCGGGAGAGCAGGAGGGCGTGGTCCATCTGGATCTTGTAGGCCTGCGCGAGGCGTCTTATCACGCCGTCCGGGGTGGTCTCCCCAGCGTACGGCTTGAGCAGGTCGACCGACCCGACCCCCTCAGGGCAGGAGGTGTACAGGACGATGGCCCCACCCCTGGCGAGGACCGGCTCGACGGCGAAGACGGGCTTCAGGGATTGATAGAGGTTGATGTTCATGGGCCCGCCCGGCGTGGTGACAACGACGTCGGGCTGTTCTTGAAGGGCCACCACGCTGAAGGACCGCAGAAAGTCGACGGCCGCTAGGTGGGCCGCCCTGAGGTCGCCGGCGAAGACGCCGATGGGCTCCCCCGCCTTGTCGATTACGGTGTTGACCACGAAGTGCAGGCCGAGGTGGGCCGCGGCTTCCTCCATGTCCTCACTGACCGGGTTGCCCTCGAGGACGCCGATGGACGCGCGCGGGCTGAGAATCATCTCTGGCCGGTGGTTGGCGACAATCGACTCCTCACCGGCCACGCCCGGCAGGACGAGCTTGCGGCCGCCGGAGAAGCCGGCGAACTCGTGTGGCTCGACCTTGGCCAGGCCGACGCGGAGGTCGCACTCGTAGACCGTTCGATTGACCTCGACGGGGGTGCCCCGCGACGTCCGTCCCAGGCTGACGAGGGCCTCGGGGGTGTACGGGTCGTGGTTGACGACGCGCACCCGGCCGCGGAACTCGGGGCCGATTATCTCGTCCATCTCCTGGGGCGTGGCCGGCCGGTGCACGCCGATGGCCACGATGATCACGATGTCCTCGAGCCGCATCCCGCCGCGGCGCAGCTCACCCAGGATGAGCGGCACGAACCGGCCGGAGGGGGCGTTGCGGGTCGAATCCGGGACGATCACGCAGGCCCGCCGGGTCCGTCCGGCGAGTTCGGCCAGGGGCCTTGCGCCGATGGGACGCCGCAGGGCTTCCTCGTAGGCCGCCGAGTCGATGGCCGGCGGTTCTTCCATCCTCGCCAGCCCGGTAGACAGCTCGGCGCCGACGTTCATGGTCACGCCCTCGAGCTCGTCCCGATATACAACCCGCGGACCATCGCGTCTGACAGAGTACACGGCCTTGCTCCTTTCCCGGCCGGCGGTATCTTCCTCGCGCTTCCGCCGGTCTTACGGCCACCCGGATTGCCCGCGCCCAACATTTGCCAACTGTTAACAATCTGTCCGCAGGAGGCGGCGACCGCCCTTGGTTCCGATGGGGGGTGACGATTCCACAAGCCTGGCCTATTAGCTTTTTGGAAAGCGGGGCCTTTAGAACTATCAGGCCCCCGCGCCGGTCACGGCCATGGAGATGGCCACGTTGCCGTGGACCGACTTTCGCAGGAGATCGAGGCTGACCCGGTCGGTGGGTTGGTGGGCGTACTGCTCTTCGCCGGCCGAGTAGCCGATGGTCGGCAGGCCCAGCTCGACCGCGGTCAGGGCGCCGTCGGTGCCGAAGTCCCAGCGGCCGAAGCCGGGGTTCTGGCCCAGGCCGGTGAGGGCCCCGCGGACCCGCTCGACGTGCGGCTCGCACCGGTCGGTCAGGAAGGCCGGCTTGTACAGCTCGATGGTCTCCTCGATGCCCATGTAACTGCGATGGGCCAGCTGACGGAAGGCCACGGTGGCCCGGCCCTCGGGGACTTGCCGGGCGAGGATCTCCTTGAATTGAGCGATTGTTGACTGTCTGTCCTCTGAAGGAAGGAAGCGGCGGTCGACCCAGATGGTGCAGCGGTCGGGGATGATGCTGCCCCAGCCGGGGGAGGCGAGGATGTTGGTCACCGCGGCGCTCGACTTCCCGAGGAAGGCGTCCTCCGGCAAGGCGTCGGCCATCGCCCGGACGGCCTCGACCACCGGGGCCATCAGGTAGACCGCGTTGACCCCGCGCCAAGGCGAACTGCTGTGGCCGATCTGGCCCAAGGTCGAGATCTCGAACTCGGCCCGGCCCCGGTGGCCGAGGTAGATGTCGAGGCTCGTCGCCTCGGCCAGGACCACCAGGCCGATCCGGCCCAAATAGCCGCTCAGGACCTCGCCGGCCAGGCGGCGCATCCCCCACATGTCGCCGGGTTCCTCGTCGACCACGCCGGTGACGATGATGTCGCCGCCGTGGGCCAGGCCGGCCTTCTTGACCAGCGCCGCCGCGTAGACTTGGGCGGCGATGGCCCCCTTGACATCGCTGGCGCCACGGCCGTGGAGGTACCCGTCGCGGACCAGACCCTCGTAGGGCGGGTAGGTCCAGGCCTCGGGGTTGCCGGGGGAGACGTGGTCCATGTGGAAGTTGTAGAGGACATGTTCGCCGCGCCCGTCGCCGCGGATGACCCCGACGACGTTGCCGGTCGAGTCGGCGAAGACCTGGTCGTAGCCCAGCCGGGTCATCTCCGCCCGAATGAGCTCGGCGACGACCCGTTCCTGTCCGCTGATGCTTGGCGTACGGACCAGGCGCCGGGCGAAGTCCACCAGGTCGTCCCAGGCTGCGTCGACATAGCGGTCCAATTCGCGGAGCCCCTCACCGGTCACTGCCGGCCGCCTCCTGCTTTTTCGGTGCGTTGGTCGTGCGCACGCCCGTGGTTCGCCCATCCTCGGCCTCCCCCGTCGCGGGCCCAGTCCCCGCGCCCTCCTCGGACCGATAAGCCTGGGCCAAGAGTTCGACGGCGTGGACCACCTTGGCCGGGACCCCGTGCTTCTTCAGGCCATAGCCCAAATTGAGCTGGCAGGCCGGGCAACCGGTGGCCAGGATTTCGGCCTTGGTCTCGGCCACGTGGGCCACCTTGCGCCCGAGGATCTCGTCGGAGAGCTGAACGTGGGTCAGCATGTAGGAACCGGCCGCGCCGCAGCAGGCGTCGGCTTCTTTCATCTCCCGGAAGTCGAGGCCCGGGATGCTCTTCAGGACGGCCCGCGGCTCGGCCGTGACCTTGAGATGACGGCAGAGGTGGCACGGGTCGTGGTAGGTGACCGAGGTCTTGACCTCGCCCCGCGGTTTGGCGAAGCCGATCTCCACCAGGTACTTGGAGATGTCCCGGACCTTCATCGACAAGGCCCGGGCCTTGGCCCGGTAATCCGGGTCGTCGGCCAGGAGTTCCGCGTACTCGGCCAGGGTCGAGGTGCAACTGCCGCAATCGCTGACGACGGCCTCGACGTCGAGACCGGCGAAGCGGTCAAGGTTCCGTCGGGCCATCTCTTTGGCCGTCTCCGTGTCCCCATAGGCCAGGGCCGGCAGGCCGCAGCAGACGGCCTCGGGCACTTCGACGCGAACCCTGTTCCGCTGGAGGACGTCGATGGTGGCGATCCCGGGAGCGTGGTTGAGACGGTTTGTCGCGCACCCGATGAAATAGGCGACCTTGTGGGCGGGTCCGTCGACGACCTTCAGATACCGCGGCGACTGCGACTGCAGGCTTCGCCGCTCGGTCCTCTCGACCAGCCGGTTGGCCTTGGCGACGATACCGGCGACGCGCTCCAGCCGGGTGACGATGGTCACCGGCCGAAGCGTCTTGGTGTAATAGCCGAGCAGGGTCACGACCGTGTTAAAGTGCCTGGGGTTGCGGAGGATCCTGACCACCGCCCGGGCGACGGCCGGCTTCCCCTGGGTCTTCATCAGTTCCTCACGGGCGGCCAGCATGATCTGGTCCGTCCGGACGCCCGAAGGGCAGGCGGCGACGCACTTCTGGCACAGGAGGCACTCGTAGATGGGGGCCAAGGTCTCGGGGCCGACAGGCAGCTTGCCCTCGATCATCGCCCGGACAAGCGCGATGCGGCCGCGGGCGACCGACCACTCGACCCGCGTCTCGGCGTACGTCGGGCAGACGGCCTGGCAGCCGCCGCACCGGTTGCACTTCGCGACCTCTTCGTAAATGGTCTTGAGGCTCATACGCGATACACCCCGAAGATGTTGGTCGGGTCGAAGTACTCCTTGACCCCGGCCGCGAGGCCGGCGTCGTCCCGACGGCCATACAGAGGTTCGAAGGCGGAGGACGGCCAGGCCCGGCCGCGGATCATGGGATAGATCGCCCCGCCCGATCGGCCCAGTCCTTCGGCCAGAGGGGCCAGGCCACTCAGGGCGCCCTGCCCGTCCGGGATGATGAAGGCGTCGGCGACGCCGTTGGTGACGTGAGCGTAGACCGCCAGCCCGGCCCGGGCGGACGCGGCCAACCGGGTGAGGCCGCCGTGGAGTTCGGTGAGCCCGGCGGGCGGGAAGCCGATCCTGAGCCAGGCGGCCTGGCCAGAAGCGGTGAACCTGACGGCGGACTCGGTCCGGGCCTCCCAGAAGGCCGCGGCCCCGTCCTTGGAGAGCCGCTCGAGGCACGCCCCGGGGGCTTCGGCCATCGTCTCGAGCCTGGCGACCTGCGCCGCGACCCCGGACTGACTGCCCTCGAAGCGGACAATCAGCCGGACTGCGGGCTTGCCGTTGTTCGCCTGCGAGGCGGCGCCGGCGCGGGGGTCGAAGTCGGCGAAGTCGAGGGCGGCGGGGATGATGTCGTTCTGGGCCCGCAGGGACCCGGCGAACCGGCTCAGGACGTCGACCGAGGCGAAGGAGACAAGGAGCGTCTCCGTCTCCGGGATGGGATAGACACGGATGGTGGCGTCGAGGATGACGCCGAGGGTGCCCCAGGACCCGATGAGCAGCCGCTTGACGTCGAAGCCGGCGACGTTCTTGACCGTGCGCCCGCCGAAGTGGAGGCTGCGCCCGTCGGCCACGGCCACGCTGAGGCCGAGGACGTTATCGCGGATTTCCCCGTAACGCGGCCGGTAGGAGCCGGCGTCCCCGGTGGCGAGGATGCCGCCGAGGGTGGCCTGCCTGGCCCAGTAAGGGTCGGCCGGGAAGAAGAAGCCTTCGGAAGCCAGCGCCGCCTGGAGCTCAGCCAGACTGACGCCGGCGGAGGCGCGGACGATGAGGTTCTCGCGGTCGAGGTCGAGGACCTTCGGGAGCCGCGTCAGGTCCAGCCGGACGGCCCCCGCGGGGGTGTCCTGGCGGGGCCCGACGGCGAGCTTGGTCCCGGCGCCCGAGGGCACCAGGGTCAGGCCCTTGGCCCTGGCCTCGGCCAGGGCTTCGACGACCTCCCGGGGCGCGGGGTCCCTGGTCACGGCGCCCGGGGCGTTCGCGGCCGGGGCCCTCTCGATGGCCTCAGGCGGGATGACCTTTCCCGGGTTGAGGAGTCCCGAGGGGTCGAAGACCCGCTTCAATCCGGCCATGAAGATCATCTCGTCGCGGCTGAACATGAGCGGCATGCCCGGCAGCTTCAAGCGGCCGACGCCGTGTTCACCGGTGATGGTCCCGCCCATCCGGGCCGCGGCCTTCATGATCTCGAGGTTGGCGGCGTGCATTCGCGCGGTCTCGGCCGCATCGCGTTCATCGTAGAGGACGACCGGGTGGAAGTTGCCGTCGCCGGCGTGGAAGACGTTGCCGATGACCAAGTCATGACGCTTTCCGATGTCCTTGATCGTCCGCAACATCTCCGGGAGCAGGCTCGGAGGCACGCCCACGTCTTCCTCGGCATAGGACGGCCGCAACCGGGCCAGGGAACCCACGGCCTCCCGGCGGCCGCGCCACAGGAGTTCCCTCTCCGGTTCTGAGCCGGCCACCCGGACCTCGCGGGCGCCGTGCTCGTGGCAGATCCGGTCGACCCGGGCAGCATCTTCGGCCACGGCCTCAGGCGTCCCGTCGACCTCGATCAGCAGGACGGCCTCGGCGTCGAGGGGATAGCCGACCTTCACGTTCTGCTCGACGGCCTGGAGGACGATGTCGTCGATGAGTTCGATGGTCGCCGGGGTCACGCCGGCGGCAATCATGAACGAGACCGTGTGCGCGGCATCATCGAGATGGTTGAAGATGGCCATCAGGGTGCGGGCCTCGACCGGCAGGTTCAACAACTTCAGCCGGGCCTTGGTGACCACGCCGAAGCTGCCCTCGGAGCCGATGAGGGCGCCGGTCAGGTCATAGCCCGGCGTGTAGTCGGAGACGCCGCCGGTGTGGACTACCTCGCCCGTGGACAGGGCCGCCTCGAGGCCGACGACCCAGCGGTTGGTGACCCCGTACTTGACGCACTTCGGGCCGCCGGAATTCTCGGCGACGTTCCCGCCGAGCGTGGACACGGCCATGCTGGCCGGGTCGGGCGGGAAGAAGCGGCCCCGGGCGGCGACGGCGTCCTGGAGTTCCTGGTTGCGGAGGCCGGGTTCGACGAGGGCCCGGGCGTTCCCGTCGTCGACGGTCAGGAGCCGGTTCATCCGGCTCGTCTCGAGGATAGCCGCCTGGCCCTTGACGAAGGTGGTCGCCCCGCTCAGGTTGGTCCCGGCGCCGCGGGTAATGACGGGGAAGCCGCTCCTCGTCAGGATGGCGAGGCAAGCGGCGACCTGTTCGGGCGTGCGGGGCAGGACCACGGCCAGGGGAAGCCGGCCGAGGCTCGTGCCGTCATACTGATAGACGGTCCGGTCGATGACGCGGCTGAGGATGCCATCGCGGCCCACGACGCGCGAGAGCTCCTTCGACACCTGCGGCGGAAGGGTCTGCGGGGTGGGTTCATCATGGGAGTTGTTGTGGCGATTGGGTTCGTTGACCTCAGACAGCGTGGGAATCCCTTCTCTCTTCCTGCGGTGACGGATTGGGCGCCGGCGGGCCGGCGACCTCGGCCGGCGGGTCCGCGGCGTCAGTCGTCACGCTCGGTCAGCCGGCGGCGCCGTCCCGTCCGGACGCGCGGCGGCCGCGGGTGGCCCGGCGTTCTGGGGCCGCGCCATCCTTCTCCCGGAGGGCCTGTTCCATCTGCTCGCCCACGTCGTAGATGTGGCGGACCACGGTGGCTTCGGCGTAGGCTTGGTCGCGGCGTTTCACCGCTTCGATGATCGGGATGTGGGTCTCGGCTACGCTCTCCTGGCTGGTGTACAGCAGGCTGCTGGCGCTGATGAACAACCTGATCTGGAAGTGCAGGCCGCGCAGGACGCCATACAGGCGACGGTGGTGAGCCCTCTTGAAGATGAGCTCGTGGAAGTCGAGGTCTCGCTGGACGACGGTCTTCAGGTCGCCCTGGCGGCCGGCCCGGGCCATCTCCTTGACCAAGCGCTCCAACTCGGCCACGTCTTCGTCGGTCATGTTGGGCAGGGCCAGCCGGACGGCAAGGGCTTCGAGGACTGACCGCAGGGAGGTCAACTCGTGAATGTCCTCAGCGGAAAACGTGGCGACGTAAGTTCCCCGATTGGGGATGGACATCACCAGGCCCTCACTTTCGAGGTTCTGGATGGCCTCCCGCACGGGGCCCCGGCTTACCCCCATCTGGCTGGCCACTTCGGTCTCCGCAAGATGGTCGCCGGGCTGGAACTCACCGTTGATGATCGCCTGCCGCAGCTGGGCTACCACCTTGTCCCTCAGGTTATTGGCTTTCACCCGCTGAAACCTCGGCAAGGTTTTCTCCCCCTCTTTCGGGGCGTCTTTCGGACGGACCCCGGGACTTGGCGCCGGACTTCTGACCCTCACGATTCTGACCCGCGCGATAAGGCACCCGCGTGGGCGTACGCGTGACTAAGGCACGCCAAGAGATGACGGGCAAAGAGAACAGGCAGACGGAGATTACCAAATCCGGACGGGCCGGTTCGGGTGAGCAATATCCGTTCTGCCTGCGTGCGCCGACTAGAGTGGAACTGTTGGCGTTGGAGCGAGATCATCGAAGGTCAGATTGTCATATGTTGATTGTCAACAATCTTTGCTGATTCAAATACCCCCATTGTGGCCCAATTCCTGCTCGTTGGTCACAAAAAAGAAATACGGTAAAGTGAACAGAAGCTTATCTGGGCGCACGGCCAGACAAAAAAAGCGCCCCCGCCGCGGCGGAACGCTCTTCTTGGATCGGCCGGGACGCTTTTCTTCAGGCGGTCACCTGAGGCGGCCCCCCCGGCAGGCTGAACCAGAAGCGGGCCCCGCCCCCCCGGACGTTCTCCGCCCCGACCCGACCGCCGTGAGCCTCGACGAAGCCCTTGACGATGGCCAGACCCAGGCCGACCCCGCCGCCGGTCCGGGTCCGGGATTTATCGCCCCGGTAGAAGCGATCGAACAGGTGGGGCAAGTCTTCGGGGGCGATCCCAGGACCGGTGTCGGCCACGGCCACGGTGGCCCAGTCGCCGTCCCGGCTCATTTCGATGCTCACCCGGCCGCCGTCCCCGCTGTGGCGGAAGGCGTTGGTCAGCAGGTTCAGGAGGACCTGGCGCAGGCGGTCGGGGTCGGCCTCGACAATCGGAACGCCATCACCTTCCCTGACATCAAGGCGGATCCCCCGCCGCTGGGCCTCCGGCTCGACCACCCCGACGACGGCCCGGACCAGTGCCCCGGGTTGGAGCCGTTCCTTGCGCAGCCCCAACTGCCCGGCCTCGGCCTGGGTCAGCTCCTGAAGGTCGTTGACCAGGCGGCTCATCCTGAGGACCTCGTCAATCAGCGACATCAGGGCCGCCGGGCCAAGCTCCGACCGGCCCTCCTGGACCGTCTCGAGTTGGCTGCGGAGGATGGCCAAGGGGGTCCGGAGCTCATGGGCGATGTCGGCGACCATGTTCCGCCGTTGTTCCTCGTTCCTCTGCAGACTCTCGGCCAGGGTGTTGAAGGCCCGGGCCAAACCACCGATCTCGTCGCCGCCGGCCTTCGGCACCCGGTGGTCGAGGTCTCCGGCGGCCAGGCGATGGGCTCCGGCGGCCAGGGCAACGAGCGGACGGGTCATCCGTCTGGCCAGCCAGGCGGCGATAAGGCCGGCGGCCAGGGCCGACAGGGCGGCGCCGATGATCGTCACCCGGAGGGCCGACCGGGAGAAGTTCAGGTCGAGGGGGGCCAGACCGGCCGCGCCGCCTGATTGGACCAGGGTCCCAACGGTCCTACCCCCGGACGCGATGCCGTAGCCTGAAGAGAGCTCGGCCGGGCTGAGCGGGTCACCGAGCCTCGAACCGTCCGTGCTGCCGACGACCCGGCCGCTGGAATCGGCCAGGTAAAGGGTCTCGGTTCCGGCGGTGACGCCGGACCACCACCACCCGCGACGACCCAAACCCATCCCCATGCCCGTCCCCGAGCCCGGTCCGGCGTCCCCGGGCGGTTGCCCGGCGCCGGCGCCGCCCCCACCCATCATCATGTGGCCGGGGCCCCAGCCGGGAGTGGACATCATCGTCTGAACCCCGTCCCAGCTGCCCCTGGCCGCGTAGTAGCCGGCCAGGCTGGCCGCCCATTGTCCGAGGCGGGCCGACCGCTGGGTCTGGATGTAGCGGGCGATGAGGCCCTGGGTGGACAGCCCGGAAACCAGCCCGACGACGGAGGTGGTGACGATGACCACGGCGATGAAGGCCAGGCTCAGCCGGCCGGCCAGGGACCTGATCCGGGCGTGCTCCTTCACGTCGAATCACCGGCGGGTCCGGCCAACTTGTAGCCCACCCCATGGACGGTCACGACAAACCTGGGAACCGACGGGTCAACCTCGATCTTCCGGCGCAGGTTGCTGACGTGGGTGTCAACCGACCGCTCGTAACCCTCATAAGCGTAGCCGAAGGCCGCCTCAAGTAGCTGCAGCCGGGAAAAGACTTTGCCGGGGTGGCGGATGAGGACGCCGAGGATGGCGAACTCGGTCGGGGTCAGTTCGATCGACCGGCCCTGAACCTCCACGCTCCGGCGGTCGAAGTCGATGACGACCGGACCATGCTGGATCCGTTCCGGCGGCTCTTCCCCGCCGCCACCCGCCCGCCGAAGGACCGCCCGGATCCTGGCCGTCAGCTCGCGCAGGCTGAAGGGCTTGGATACGTAATCGTCGGCCCCCAGCTCCAGGCCGACTACCCGGTCGGCCTCCTCGGCCCTGGCGGTGATGACGATAACCGGCACCCGGCTGTCCCCGCGCAACCTGCGGAGGACCTCCAGGCCGGGCAGACTGGGCAACATCAGGTCGAGGAGGATGAGGTCGGGGGAATGTTCCCTGGCCAGCCTCAGGCCGGCCTCACCGTCCCCCGCGCCCAGCGTGGTGAAGCCCTCACGCCCCAGGTATTCCAGAACCGATTGGCGCAGCTTGGTTTCATCCTCGATAACCAGGATCGTCGGGCCCACCCGGCTCACCCCCTCTCTAAGGGAAAAAGGGAGGAGTCTCGTCTCCTCCCCCCATCGGTTTCGTTACCTCACTGGTTCGACTGGCTTGGCGTCTGGCTGGGAACCTCGTGGAAGGGGCAGATCCCGTTGGCGCCCGGGCCCATCCCGCGGCCCCGGCCACCGCGCCCGTAGCCCTGCCCGGCGTTCTCCGGCCGACCGACGGTCGTCCGCTCGATGTTCGCGGTAACGTCGGCCCTGACCGCGCTCAGGGCCTCGTCGGCTTGGGCCTGGGTGATCCGGCCGGCCTTGACCAGGCCATCCAGATTGGCCTTGCGATCGGCGACGACGGCCTCGACCACCTTGGCCTCATCCACGCCCTTGCCGGCGGCGATGTCGGCCAGGGACTTCCCGGCTTGGCGCTCGGCGGCCAGATCGGCCTGGGTCATCCCGAGAAGCTCGGCCACGCTGGCCATGATCGAGCCGCCCCAACGGCCGCCCATCATCCCGAGATGCCCCGGTCCCGCCCCGGCGACCTGGCCGCCCCTCGTGCCGGCCATGGCCGGCACGGCCGCGACGACCAGACCGACCACGGCGACCGCGGCGACAACCACCCTCAACCATCGCTTGTTTCTCAGTGTCCACACCCCCGCTGTCGGTGTCCGGCAGGGGTTCTGGTCTGCCGGCGGTTTCAGGATAAACGGCGGGCGTCAAGGATCGGTCGACGGTTTGTCAAGATTTCGTCAAGGCGCCGTTCTCTCCGTCATTCCCCGGCTTTTCCCCGTCGCCGAAGGAGACTCCCATGGCTCTGGCCGCCCTGATGAAGTCGCTGTCGTCGGGCACCCTACGGAGCGTCCCGACGGCCTCGTCCAGCGGCACCGAGACAATGTTCTGCCCGCGCAGGGCGACCATCTCGCCGAAGCGTCCCTCTTGAACCAAGCGGACGGCGGCCGTCCCATAGCGAGTGGCCAGGATCCGGTCGAAGGGTGTCGGCGAACCCCCGCGCTGCAGGTGTCCGAGGACGATGACCCGGGTCTCGCTCTTGGTCAACTCTTCGAGTTCCCGGCCGACCTGCTCGCCGATGCCACCGAGGCGGATGGGGTCCGGGCTCTCCGGGTCGACTCGGTGGACGACCATCTGCCCGCCGACCGGGGCCGCGCCTTCAGCCACCACGACGATGCTGAACTTCTTGCCGTAGGCCCGGCGCTCCTTGATCTTGTCGACCACCTTCCAGATCTTGAAGGGGATCTCCGGGATGAGGATCACGTCGGCCCCACCGGCCAGGCCGGCCTCGAGGGCGATCCACCCGGCATAACGGCCCATCAGTTCGAGGATCATGATCCGGTGATGCGACTCGGCCGTGCTGTGCAGGCGGTCCAGGGCCTCGGTCGCGGTCACCAGGGCGGTGTCGAAGCCGAAGGTCACGTCGGTGGCCGAAAGGTCGTTGTCGATGGTCTTCGGCACCCCGACGATGTTGACCCCCTTGCGCGATAGGTCCCTGGCGATGGACAGGGTGCCGTCCCCGCCGATGACGATGAGGGCGCTGACCCCATGGTCGACGAGGTTGGCGATGGCTCCCTTGGAGACGTCGCGAAAGGCCGTCTCCCCGGCGACCTCCACCGGATAGCGGAAGGGGTTGTCGCGGTTGGTCGTCCCGAGGATGGTCCCGCCTCGCGGGAGCAGCCCGGAGACGTCCTTCAGGGCCAGCCGCCGCATGCGGTTCTCGATCAGCCCTTTGAAGCCGTCCTCGATGCCGATGACGTCCATGCCGGCGGCCACCGTCGCCTTGACCACCGCGCGGATGACGGCGTTGAGGCCGGGGCAATCGCCCCCGCCGGTGAGGACACCGACGATTCGTTTCTTCTCACCCACTTGGGCGACTGAGGGACGGTCACTCGGTCCGACTGACATTCGATCATCTCCATGATCATCGGGTTTGGCCCTTGGTTACTTTGTCCGGCGGCGTGGAGTGGGGGCGAAGAGGCGCCCCGACGGAATCCCCAGCCGCTGGATCATCTCCAGGCAGTAGCCGACCTGGCCGTGAGTGCCCTTGGTGTGGCCGTCGCTGCCCACCGAGAAGGTGGCGCCGAGCTCGAGGGCCCGCTCGAGGAAGGCCTCACTCGGCAGGCGCCAGAGGCCGCTGATCTCGATGGCCACCCCGCGCTCGACGGCCAAGCGGATGACCGCCTCGGCCCAGTCCACCGGAACCTCATCCTCTAGCGACGGCAGGAGGGTGCAGTGTCCCAGGATGTTGATGGGCCAGTCGTCGAGCCCCTGGCGGAAGGCGGCCAGGGCCGCGTCGAGCACCCGCGGGCGGTCGGCCAAGGCCGGCGAGGGCTGATATTCGGGGTTGTACCCGAGCCGGTGGTTGAAGTAGTTGATCAGCGAATGGTACTCGCCGCCGATGGTCAGTCCATGGAGGCTGCCAATCAGGTAGTCGGCTTCCTCGAGGACGCGGATGGGCCAGGTCAGAGGGATCCCCAGGTCGACCTCGAGCCCGCGGAGGAGAACGTTGCGGTCGGCCGCCGCGTAGTAGAGGGCGAAGTCGGCCGCCGACCTGAGGCGCCCGTGGACCAGGGCATGGTCGGCCAGTCCGCCGCGCAAACCCTTGGCCGCCAAGGCCTGGGCCACCCCCTCCGGGGGCATCTGACCGTCGGAGAAGTTGGAGTGGTTGTGGAGGTCGAGGGTCGGCGAGTCGGTCGCGTTCGTGCTCACTTCGGCCGGATGACCTCCATTCCGCCCAGGTAAGGCCGCAGGACCTCAGGGATGACCACGCTACCGTCGGCCAGCTGGTAGTTCTCGAGGATCGGGATGAGGACCCGTGGGCTGGCCAGAGCGGTGTTGTTCAGGGTATGGCAATAGCGGACCTTGCCGTCCTCGTCTCGGTAGCGGATCATCGACCGGCGGGCCTGGAATTCGTGGATGGTCGAACAGGAATGGGTCTCGCCGTAGTTGCCGCGGCTCGGCATCCACGTCTCGATGTCGTGCTTGCGGACCTGGGGCCGGCCCAGGTCCCCGCCACAAACGTAGACGACCCGGTAGGGCAGATCGAGGGCCTGTACCAGCTCCTCCGAGTTGTTCAACAGGAGGGCATGCTGGCGGCGGGATTCCTCCTCGTCGTTGCGGCCGATGACGACCTGCTCGATCTTGTAGAACTGGTGGACCCGATAGAGCCCGCGGGTGTCCTTGCCGGCGGCCCCCGCCTCCCGTCGGAAGCAGGCCGAGAAACCGGCGTAGTGCTTGGGCAGCTCGGCTTGGTCGAGGATCTCGCCGGCGTGATAGGCGACCAGCGAGACCTCGGCCGTCCCGACCAGGTCCATCCCGTTGTCCAGGGCGTAGACGCCGTCCTCGCCGCCGGGGAGGAAGCCACCGCCGACCATGGCTTCCGGCTTGACCAGCATCGGCACGTGCAACGGGACGAACCCGCGCTGGACCAGGCGGTCCATGGCGAAACGCAGGCAGGCCAGCTCTAAGAGGGCCCCCTCGTTCTTCAGGAAGTAGCTACGGCTGCCCCCCACCTTCGAGCCGCGGGCGAAATCGATGATGTCGAGCTTCTCGCCCAGGGCGACGTGGTCGAGTGGGGTGAAGTCGAAGCTTCGCGGTTCCCCCCAGCGCTTGATCTCGACGTTGTCCTTATCGTCGGCGCCTTCTGGGACATCGTCGGCCGGCACGTTGGGAATCTGCAGCATCAGCCCATCGAATTCGGCCTCGAGCCGGCCCAACTCGGGCTCGAGTTCCTTGAGGTTCCGGTCGACCTGACGCATGGCCGTCACCGCCGCCTGACGCTCTTCCGCGGCCAGGCCGGGGATCTCCTTTGAGCGGCGGTTCTTTTCGGCCCTCAGTTCCTCCACCCGGCGCTGCATCTCTCGCCGCAGACGGTCGACCTCGAGCAGCCGGTCCACCGGGGCCTCGAATCGCTTCTTCTCCGCCCCCCGCTTGACCACCTCCGGGTGCTCCCGGATAAAGGCGATGTCCAGCACGCTTTGTCCCTCCTAAAAAAACAATTCCCGCCCCACGGCCACACAGGCCGCAAGGGGCGGGTAACTTCCCGCGGTGCCACCCTTTCCAGCCGATCGGCCCCCACCGCTATGGTGCGGAGTCGGACCGGCCCTCATCCCGGCGTTAACGGGCCGGGACCGTGCGGCTTTCGCCGATACCTCCGGGGCGGATTTGGCCCGTTGCCGGCTCGCACCAGCCGCCGGCTCTCTGGCTTCAGGCTTACTTGACCCCTTCACTGGCCTTACCAAATCGTGTCACTATAATAACACGTCACCCCGGGGTCTGCAAGCGCGTCCGGTAGGCAGGTGTCGCGCGTCCGGTAGGCAGGGAAACGCGTCGGGCGACCCTCAGGTCACCTGGTGGCCAGCCACTCCTTGGCCGCTTCGAGGTCGTCGAAGAGGACGAGCTGCCGGCCGCTGAACCGGACCACCGCGCTGTAGAGGATCTTCAACAGGCCGGTCACCCCGACCACCGCCGCCGCCTTGACGTACGGCTTGTTGAACGCGGTGAACTCCTTCATGGCCGCGGCCATCTCCCCGTCGTAATGGGCGCCGGTCACGTCGGTGACGGTCAGGACCGAGTTGGGCGGTTCCTTCGAGATGAGCTGCTTGGCCTCGTCCATCGCCCCGAAGATGGCCCTGCCGTCGCCCGAATGGCTGAAATCGAGCCTCATCATCCGCTTGCCCTTGTGTTCAATGAACCCGATTCGCCCCATGGTCAATCCGCCTTTCAGGGGTTTGACTGCCCCGGGACGTCCGGTTCGGACCCCGGATCGCCCGGCTTTGGTCCCTGTCTTGGATATCGGCGTTTGACTGAATTTTCTTGAGTGCGAAATATGTTAGGCGGGCGGAATATGCGGGAAGGGTGCCGGCGGCGGTGACCCATCCGGCGGAGAAGCCCGGGCGATCGGCTACGGGGACCCGCCCTCGGCCCGCGCCGGTCGGCCGGTCGTCGCCGGCACGGATTGGAGATAGGCGATGGCCGCCGTGATCAGCACCGCTCCGACGATCTGGATGGAAGTGAGGACCTCCCCCAGGACGATGAAGGCGGCGAGGGAGGCGACGACCGGCTCGAGGGTCCCGACGACGCTCGTCTCCGTGGCCGTCAGGGCCCTCAGCCCGAAAAAGTAGAGGCCGAACGGGATGACCGTCCCGAAGGTGATGGTGTAAAGAAGGACGGCCCATTCTGACCGGTCGAACCCGCTTCGGATGATGGTCAGCGGGGAACGGACGAGGGAGAAGGCGACGGCCCCGAAGATCAGCGAATAGAGGAGCATGGTCCACGGGGGGATGACGCCGGCCCGCTTCTTCCCCCAGATCGTGTAGAAGCTCAGGAAGAAAGCCGATGATAGGCCGGTCAGGAGGCCGATCGGCGTGATCACCACCCGGCCCTGGCGGCCGAGGAGGAGGAGCCCCGAGCCAAGGACGGCGACAAAGGCCGCGTTGCGCACGGCCGGCCGCATCGACTCACGGCTGACCAACGATGAATAGACGGCGATCGGCACGGGCGCCAGGAACTGCAGGAAAACGGCCGTGGCCACGGTCGTTTGGGTGATGGTGAAGTAGTACGAGGCCTGGACGCCGGCCATCCCGACGATCCCGAGAAGGATCAGGTAAGGCAGGTCGCTGCGCCTGACGACCAGAAGGCGGCGATCCGAGACCAAGAGGATCAGACCCGTCAAAAGAGCCCCCAGGAGCAGGCGGGCTTCGACGATGATCAGCGGGTCGACCTCACGGTTTGAGAGATACTTGGCGACCATCCCACCGATGCCGAACAGCGATGCCCCGGCGAAGATGCTGAGATAGCCGCCGATCTTGGAGAAGGTCTTGGAGGACGACGGTTGGGGGGTGGACGTCCGCGGGCACCTCCCGGCGCGATGGATCGGCCTCATTCGTTCTTCGACCCGTGGACTTGACCCTCCTCCACCGCCGATGGGAGATCAGCCCGCGCCAGCCGCCCTGGCCGCCCGTCCAGCGGACGCCGGCGCGGACTGGATGTAGATGATCGAGGCCGAGATCAGGACGGCCCCGAGGACCTGAACCACGGTCAGAGTCTCCCCCAGGGCGATGAAGGCGGCCAGCGAGGCGATGACCGGTTCGAGGGTCGAGACGATGCTGGTCTCGGTGGCGCTCAGCACCCGCAGCCCCATGAAGTAGAGGCCGTGGGGGATTACCGTCGAGAAGACCACGGTGTAAGCAAGGTAGGCCCATTCGGCCCCACCCAGCCCGGAGCGGAAGGCGGTCAAGGGTGAACGGACCATGGAAAACCCGATGGCCCCGAAGACCAGCGAGTAAAAGAGCGTGGTCCAGGGGTGGATGACGCCGGCCCGGCGCTTCCCCCAAAGGGTGTGGAAGCACAGGAAGAAGGCTGACAAAAGCCCGGTCGCCAGGCCGGCCGGGGTGATCACCAGTCGGCCCTGGCGGCCCAGAAGAAGGAGCCCGGAGCCCAAGACGGCGACGAAGGCGGCGTTGCGGACGGCCGGGCCCAGTGGTTCCCGTCGGACCAGGGACGAGTAGATGGCGATCGGCACGGGTGCCAGGAACTGCAGGAAGATCGCCGTGGCCACGGTGGTCTGACTGATCGTGAAGTAGCACGTCGCCTGAGCCCCGGTCAAACCGAAGACTCCTAGGATCGCCAGGTAAGGGAGGTCTTTCGGCCTGACCACCAGGAGGCGGCGGTCATAGACCAGAAGGAACAGGCCCGCCACCAGGGCGCCGAAGGTCAGGCGGAACTCCACCACGACCAGCGGGTCGACGGCTCGGTTGAAGAAGAACTTGGCGAGGCTCCCGGCGACGCCCCAGAGGGTGGCGGCGGCAAATACGCATAGGTAGCCTGGTGTCTTGGAGGGTAGTTTGGACGGCAAGGTCTGCGGTGGCGCCTCCAACCTTTGGTTACGTGGCCCTTCGCTCTCGACCGGCCATCAGGGCGTGGTTATTCGCCGCTACGGCCCAGTTACCTGCCCAGCATCGCATGCCGCCGGCGGGCCGGGGAGATATTAAGCCTGACACGACCCGAGACGCGCGCTGAAGGCGTCCGGGCACGAAGGCAGGAGGGGTCGCCGTTGGCCCGAAGAATCGCTATCATCATCGTCGTCCTGGCGATGATCACCGTCACTTTCGGGTGCTCCCTCGCGCGCGGCTCGCAGAAGCCATCCCCATCCACCGACGAGATTCGGACGATGGTTCAGGATGAGCTCAGCGGCCCCAGCGGTCAGGAGGCCATCAAGAAGGCGACCAGCCGCGAAGAGATCCAACCCTTGATTACCCAGGCTCTGAATTCGCCCGATATGCAGAAGGTCTTGCAGCAGGCCCTGACCAAGCTGATGACCGGCCCGGACGCCAAGAAGCAACTGACCGACATCGTGACCAAGTTGATGTCCTCTGCGGACGTCAAGAAGGCCCTTGCCGACGCCGTCACCAGTTCACTGACGGACATCATCAAGAAAGGCTCGAGCGGTGGGGGCGGCGGTACGTCTGGCGGTGGCGGTGGTTCCTCGGGCGGCGGGAGCGGGGGCGGCAGCAGTGGCGGCGGGGGTTGAGCCGGCCGGGGGATTTGAAGTCGGCACAGAAAAGGAGAGGCCGGCGGCCTCTCCTTCGTCGTTCAGTCAGTTCCGCGACCGGGGCCTTCCGGCCTCACTGCCCGCCGGGCTTCACCTGTGACGCCTGCACCCGTTGCAGGTTGGTCAGGGCCTTGGCGTTGGACGGGTCGAGCAACAAGGCCGCCAGGTATTCCAGCCTGGCCTGTTCACGCCGTCCGGTGACCTCCAGGATCAGGCCGAGCAAGCTGTGGGCCGAGGACAGCTCCGGGTCCCCCTTCGGGTAGAGCGAGATGGCCTTCCTGACTTTGTCCTCGGCCTCCTGGAACTGGCCGGATGCGCCGAGGGCCCAACCCAGATTATGCAGCGCCCGCGGGTTGCCGGGAGCCGCCTCGACCGAAGCCTGGTAGGCGGCGATCGATTCCTCATAGCGACCGAGTTCCCAGCACGCCCGGCCGATCCCCATTTGCAGCTCGGCCTGTTGCGACCGGGAGGCCAGGGGCAGGGCCCGCCTCAGCCAAGGGATGGCGGCGGCGAAATCGCCGGAGTCCAGGAGGGCCTTGCCACGGCCGGCATAGTCGGCGTAGATGGACTGAAAGGCGAAGTTGAGGAGCCCATCGGCCTGCGCGCCGGCCGGGTCGCCGCTGGCCTTGAGGGCCGCGCGGGCGGCCTCCAGGTCGATGACGGCCTCGTTGATCCGTCCCAGGGACATCTTGACCGCCCCAAGATCCAGGCGGGTGACGGCGTCAGTCGGGTTCCGCCCCAGGGAGACCTGGAGGGAGGTGATGGCGTCACCCGGCCGGCCGAGGCGGAAGAGGGCCTCCCCGCGGAAGCGGTAGGCCTGAGCGACCATCGTCCGGTCGACCGAGCCGGCCAGGGTGATGACCCGCTCGTAGGCCTTGAGCGCCTCTTCCCACTGGTCGCCGCGGGCGTACAGGGCGGCCAGTTCCCAGTGGACGAGGCCGTTCCCGGGGTCGGCTTGGGCGCCCTGGGTCAGCCGGGCCCTGGCTTCGTCGAAGTCACCGTTCTCGACGGCCGACTTCCCGGCCACATAGAGAGCCATGTTGAGGGTGTTGTCCGAGCGGTGCCGGGCAAGGGTGACGTAGGGCTGCCCGAAGAGAGTCACCGCTACATCGGCCTTCTGATGGGCCACGTCCGGCTTCCCCATGGCCAGGTCCAAGGCGGCCGAGGCGGCCCAGGCCTTGGCGTTGCGGGGGTTCAGCCGGATGGCCCGTTCGTAGAGCTTGGCGGCCGGCTCGACCTGTCCGGACATGGCCGCCTGCTCGGCCGTCTTGAGCAGCCCGTACGACCGGCCGGTCAAGGCGGCGGCGATTGAGTCGTCCGGGACGACCAGCGGCCACTGCAGGATGGCCATCGCCAGGAGGGCCGGCAGATAACCCGACCGTGGGCGCCACCGGATCAGTCCGATCGCGACGGCCAGGATGGATATCGTCGGTAGCTGGTCCACCGCCCCCTCGGGGCCGTCGATCAGGGCCAGCAGGACGAATCCGGTCAGGAGGGTCCCCAAGCCGCCCAGGACGCCCCGCAACCACTTCGAAGTCAAACTTCCACCGCCTTGCCCCCTGGATGTCCGGCACGGATACCGGCACCCAAATAATCGACAAAGCGGGGGGGAAATTTTAGGGGGCGGCCCTGAGAGGCCGTCCCCGTTGATTTTCGCGGGTCACGCTGAGGCGTCTGGCCGGGGCCCCGGTCGGCCCGAGCCCCGGGTCCTTGGGCCGCTCGCCGGGCTCAGACGACGCCCAGGTCGGCGAGGTCCCGGGGATGGGCCCCCCGGTTCAAGGCCACCAGCAGATGAGCGACATAGGAGCCGACGGCCGCCGCGTCTTCAGTATGGACGTAGTGCGGGGCGACGGCGTCGAAGAGGATGTTGGCCGACCCGGGAAGCTCCTCGTCGGCCCCCCAGACCTGGATGGTCAGGAGCAGTCGGGGGAAGAAGGGCACCCTGACCGTGCAGTCGGCCCTGCTCACGGCGGGTTCCCCGCCGAGGAGCCGGGCCGCGTCGGCGAGGCGCGCCGGAGCACCGGAGAAGCCGGCCAGCAAGGTGGCCAGGGCGTAGCGCGTGAAGGCGCCGTAGAAGACCTGTCCGTCGGGCAACTCCCGGTAGGGCACCAGCCGCCCCGTCTGAGCGGCGCCGTCGGCCCTGGCCAGATGGTTCAGGGTGATGATGGCCAGGGAAACGTTGGGCTCGAAGTCCGTCCCCCGGAAGCGGATTCGCCCGTCGGGATGGGAGACTTCGAACCGATGGCCGAGGCAGGCGATGGCCAGGCGGCCGTCGGCGAGGGCCCCGCCGGCCAGTTCGGCCATCTCGGACGGATCTGCGGCGGCGAACCCGCGGACCGCCTTGTCGAGGGCCGCCGCATAGCACCCGACCCGGGTGCGCTGGTAGTGGTCGAGGCGGATCAAGCCCCTGACCTCACCGGGCCTACCAGAACCTCGGTCGGAAGACCATCCACAGGCCGAGGCCGATGAGGATGACCGGCAGGGCAATCAGCCGCAGGCCCGGAGTCTCCAGACCGAAGACCACCACCCCGAAGGCGATGGTCGCCAGCCCCGGAAAGATCGGCCAGGGGTTGGGCTTCGTCCCGATGGCGTAGACGAAGAAAAAAGCCAGCCCGATGAGGACGAAGAAGAGACCGCCGGATTGCACCCCCGGCAAGCGCCAGGCCTGCAGAAGGGTGAAGGTGCCGACGGCGGCGACCATGCTTCCGGCGATGAGGAAGCCCAGTTGACGTCGGTTGGAATAGGCGACAAAGAAGCCGGCGGCGATGAGCCAGAGGAAGGCCCCGCCGGTGATCTCGCCAAGGTCGGCGCGGAAGAACCTGGACAGGAAGGTCAGCGCCCCGATGAGGATGAGGACGCCTCCCAGGATGAGGCCTCTTCGTCGGTCGTCCATCAGTGTTACCTCCAAGCGATGAATGGAAAATGGTTCGTCACCGGTTCACTCGGGTCACCCTGTTAACGCCCTCACCCGCCATTTTGTTTCAGCCAAGGTCTGGGGTCAAGGGCGTCGATTCGAGCCAGCATCCTCCGGCTGATGGCCGGGACGAGCTCAGACAGGGGGAGCCCATAAGGGCAGCGCTCCTCGCAGGTCCGGCAGCCCCGGCACTCGAGGCCCTGGCGGAAGGTGGCCACGTGGCCGGGGTTCACCCGCCCCCAACCGGAGCGCTTGAAGAACAGCTCGGAAGAGGCGATGAAGTTGGTCTTGATCCCCTCCGGGCAAGGGACGCAATAGCCGCAGCGGCGGCAGAAGGTCGGCCCGAGCTCGGTCGCGTCGCTCTGCAGGTCGGCCAGGTCCTCCGAACCGGGTGCCCCCGCGGAGGCGGCCTGAAGGTTGGCCTCCACCTCCTCGATGGAGGCCACTCCGGGGATGGCCACGTCGATGGGTTGAGCGAGGACCCAACGGACGGCCGCCGCCGGGTTGCGGAAGATCCCGCCGGCCAGAGGCTTCATGACGATGATCCCGAGCCCGAGCCGGTGGGCCAGCGGGTGGAGGTCCTTGGCCGCCCCGGTCTCGATGAAGTTGAAGGGGAATTGCACCGTGGCGAAGCGACCGGTGGCCGCGGCCTTGATGATCGTCTCCAGACGATGGCTGGTGATCCCGATGTGGCTGATGCGCCCGCGCCGTTGTTCTTGGATCAGGTAGGCCAGGGCCCCGCCCGGGGCGAGGATCTTCTCCAGCGACTGGTCGTTCATGACGTTGTGGAACTGGTACAGGTCGATGTAGTTGGTCCGCAGCTTGGCGAGGGAGGCCTCGAGGTCGGCGGCGACTCCGTCGACGTCCCGGGCCGGGGTCTTGGTGGCGATGATCACCTGGTCGCGGCGGGGCGCCAGGGCCTCACCGATGATCTCCTCGCTGACCGTGTAACCCCTGGCGGTATGAAGAAGTTGATCCCCCGGTCGGCGGCATGGCGAACTACCGCCACGGCCGTGCGGCGATCCCCGACGGTCTGGATGGGAATGCCTCCGAAGCCGAGACGGGTCACCTTCAGACCGGTCTTGCCGAGCGACGTGCGCTCCAAGGTCAGACCTCCTTGACCATTTCTGAAGCCGGCAAATGACCTGATGCAAGGCATAGGGGTCGGGCAGACTAGCCCCGCGCTTCTTTTCGTGGAGGGATGCCGTTGTCGAAGATCTGGTTGAGCGTCGCCCTGGCCGCGCTGAGCGGCGCCCTCATGACCCTGCAGGGCTCCTTCAATTCCGCCCTGCTGAAGAAGATCGGCCTCGCCAATATGGCCCTCTTCGTCTCGGCGACGGGATTCATCGTCGCCCTCGGGACCTTCCTGGCCTGGGGCCGTTGGTCCAAGTTGCTCCAGATGACCAAGGTCCCCTGGTACGGCTGGCTTGGAGGGGCCATCGGCGTGGCGATCATCGCCGGGGTGGCCTACGCCATCAGGCAGGTCAGCACGGCCCTGGCCATCTCCTCGATCATCACCGCCCAACTGGCCACGGCCCTGGCCGTCGACCACTTCGGCCTGTTCCAGTCGGAGCAGGTGGCGATGACCTGGTTGCGCTTCCTCGGCCTGGCCATGATGATCACCGGGACCTATCTCATGGCCCGGCGGTGACCGGCCCGGGGAGGCCCCGGAAAGGCCCAGGGCGGCCTCGCCGGCCGGCTCAGGGCCGCAGGGCCTGGGCCGTCTCCTTCAACTGGGCGATGATCGGGAGCTTCTGCGGGCACTTCGGCTCACACTCGCCGCACTCGATGCACTCGTGGGCCGGCAAACCCTTGACGAATTGGTTCTTCCCCGTGCCGAGGACGGCGTATTCCCGCTTGGCGTACTCGGTCAGCCCCCAGATCCGGTGGTAGTTCATGTACCGGAAGTTCTCCGGGATGTTGACCTCGTTCGGGCACGGCTGACAGTAACCGCAGCCGGTGCAGTAGAGGTCGGCCAGTTTCTTGTTCTCTTCGTACATCTCGCGCAGCCGCCGCCGCTCATCTTCAGAGAGCGGCTCGGCCCGTGAAGCCGTAGCCGCGTTCTCCTCGACCATCCGGATCGACCCCATCCCCGAGAGGGCCGTCCCCACCCCCGGGTGGGACAGGACGAAACGGAGGGCCAACTCCGGCGTGCTGGTAACCCCGCCGGGAACGGCCTTCATGATCGTCTCCGAGGGGAAGCCCAGCCGGCCGCCGCCGACCGTGCCCATGATGGCCACGCCCATCCCTTGTTCATGGGCGTGGTGGATCCCATCTTCGTTGGCCCGGTCGAGGACGTTGTACTGGACGGTCATCGACTCGAACTCGCCGGTGTCGATCAGCTTGTGAAGGGCCTCCGGGGTGTCGTGGAAGGAGAAGGAGATGTGCCGGATGAGTCCTTCGTCCTTGGCCTTGCGGGCGTACTCCAATGGACCGCCCTTGACCGACAATTTCTCCTCATAGACCTTCCAACTGATCCCCCACATGTGGTAGAAATCGATGTAGTCGAGCCCCATTCGCCGGAGGGATTGCTCGAGGTACTTCTGGCAGTCGTCGGCCGTGGCCGCCTCGTCCGGCGGGTACTTCGTCGAGAGATAGAGCTTCTCCCGCGGGTAGCCCTTGACCGCCCGACCGAGGATCCCCTCACTTCTCTGTTGGCAGTACCTCGGGGCCGTATCGAGGTAGTTGACCCCGAGGTCGATGGCCCGACGGATGACCCGCACCGCCTCGTCCTCGTCTTCCGGCAGGCGCATCGCCCCGAAGCCGAGGGCCGAGACCCTGATTCCAAGCTTACCGAAGTCGCGATACTCCATGGCAGCCTCCCTGGGTCCTCCCACCGTCTGGACCGGCTCCCCGACGCGCCGTTCAAAGTCCGGTACAAGGCGGTTTTCTTATTTGTTCGTCAGGCGAAGGACTCCTCCTGCTCGCCGGGAAACCAATCCGCAGCCTGCCTTCTTGGGAGTGAAGCCGATGATCGTCCTGGAGACGGAACGGATGGTCCTCCGCCGGATGAACTCCGGTGATGTCGACAACCTACTCCTGATTTTTTCCGACCCGGTGGCGATGCGATACTACCCGTCGACGAAGGGCCGGGACGGACACGGTGGGGTGGAACTGAGGGGCGGCCGGAACCTGGGGTTCAACCGCTTCGGGCTGAGCCGGCTGGTCTCCCTGATCGACCCCGGGAACGAGCCGTCCTAGCGGGTAGCCCGGCGGATCGGGATGAGCTTCGAGGCCCAGGTCGAGAAGTGGGGCAAGACCCTCGACCTCTATTCAAGGAATAAGGGCGCGTCGTCCTAGGCACTCTGGCTCAGAGGGGGTGCGCCGTTTGGGTGATGTCTTTGATCAGGAATGGATCCAGCCGTTCCGTTTCTCGCCCCGGCCGAACCGGGCCCACGAAATCCGTTGGCGGGAGTGGGGCCGGACGGCCTTCGACGAGGCCAGGGCGGCCGACCGGCCGGTCCTCCTGTCGATCAGCGGGGTATGGTGCCATTGGTGTCACGTGATGGATGAACGGACGTACTCCGAACCCGAGGTCATCAAGCTGGTCAACGAGCACTTCATCCCCGTCCGGGTGGACACCGACCAGCGCCCCGACGTCAACGAGCGGTACAACCTCGGCGGCTGGCCGACCACCGCCCTCCTCAGCCCCGACGGGCGGGTCATGGGCGGTGGGACCTACGTCCCGCCGGAGCAGATGGTGCCCTGGCTCAAGCGGGTCGTCGAGGCCTGGCGCGACGGCCGCGAGGAGATCGAACGGCAACTGGCGGAGCGCCGGGCTCCCCGGACGACCGCCCGCGGCGCTCCCTTGGCGGCCGTCCCGGCGGCCCCCCGGGACGAGAGCCGCGGTGAGCGTCTATCCATGGACATCTACGGCGACGTCCTGCGGATCATCAAGAAGAGCTTCGACGACGAGCACGCCGGCTTTGGCCGGGCGACCAAATTCCCGATGGTCGAGGCGATCGAGTTGGCCATGGACGGCTATGTGACCACGCGCGACGAGGACCTCCGCGACATCTTCGCCCGGTCTCTCGAAGCGATGGCCGACGGCGGGATGTTCGACCACGTTGAGGGGGGCTTCTTCCGCTACTCGACCACTCGAGACTGGTCGGTCCCCCACTTCGAGAAGATGCTCGAGGACAACGCCGCTCTTCTCGATGCCGTCCTCGGGGCCGTCCGGATCGTCGGCACGCCGAAGCTCTACGGGGTGGCCGAGGACGTCGTCCGCTTCCTCGATGACGTCCTCTACCAGAAAGACTTCGGGGTCTACGCCGGAACCCAGGACGCCGACGAGGAGTATTATTCGCTGGACCGCAAGGAACGAGCCGAGCGCAGGGCACCGGCCATCGACCGCAACATCTACGTCAACTGGAACGCCGACGTCGTCAGGGCGATGGTCGACGCCTCCTGGGTCCTCGACCGCATCGACCACCTGACCCGGGCGGTCGAGGTGATGGACTTCCTCCTCGAGCACGCCCACGACCGCGGCCACGGAATGGCTCACTACCTGCCGGCGCCGCCGCAACGGGTGGTCCGCCTAGACGCGCCGTCTCAATTCGGGGCCTCCATCCCCGAGCCGCCCGAGGGCCGGCGGAACTGGAAGCCACAACTGTGGGGCCTCCTGGCCGACCAGGTGGCCTGCGGCCGGGCCCTCCTCCGGCTCTACCACGCGAGCGGCAACGACCGCTGGCTTAAGACCGCCGGGGACCTGGCCGACCTGGTCATCGCCGACCTGGCCGCCCCGGGCGGGGGTTTCTACGACCTCAGGCCCGACCCGGAGGCCCCCGGAGAGCTGGCTCGCCCGAGGCTCAGCCTGGACGGCAACGCCCGGGCCGCCCGCTTCCTTCTGGAGCTCGTGGCGGTCATCACCGACGAGGCCAAGGCCGAGGAATACCGTCGTCAGGCCGTCGCCGCTCTGGGGCGTTTCACCGGGTCCTACCGCGATCACGGTGTGATGGCCGCCGGCTATGCCCTGGCCGTCGCCGAGGCCATCCGTCCGTGGACCGTCGTGACGATCATCGGCGATCGGCGGAACGAGCGGACGACTGCCCTCGAGGACGTGACCTGGGCGGCCTTCCGGCCGCAGAAAGCGATCCGCCTCCTCGACCCGGTCGAGAAGGCGGATGAGATCGAAGCGATAGGCTTCGGACGGGACCCGGACCCGCGGGCCTATGTCTGCGTCGGGACCCGCTGCCTGCCGCCGGTGGCCGACTCCAGCATTCTGAGAGGGATCCTGGAGAAAGAATCGGTCCGGGAGGTGGCCGACGGGCCGGTCAAGATGCTCGGAATCGAGGGGGAAGGCATCGGGGCCGACGGCGGCAAGCGTCCTTGAACCTAGGGCAAGCCAGGCCATCAGGCTCATTTGCGCGGTCGGACCGCGGCTCACCGCTTGGGGACTTGGTCACTGGGGGTTTCGTTGGGCGCTCCTACAGCCTTCTGCAGGAGAACCAGCCCCCACACCGCAGCCGCGACCACCAGGCCACCAATGACCCCGCCCAGCAGAAAAGCGACCGTCGCGAGGGTGGGGTGAGACGACACCAGCAGGGCGAAAGCCGCCCCGGGCCATGATGCTCGGTGCGCGTAAAATGGCCACGCGATCAAGCCGAAGAGCCAGAGCAGCACATCCTGACCAAGGTAGAAGAGGGCGAACAGTTTCTCCCAGTAGGCATGCGTGGTTAGGGACCGGATGGCAAGCGAACATGGTTGGGACGGGACGATCCATGTGTAGAAGAAAGCCGCCCCGGACTGGCTGTACCACAAGCCAAGGAGGTACAAAGCGTTGGCCAGTCCGGTCACCGCCCCGAAAATCATGATCCGTAGGCGTAATATTCGCCTGTCCACCGTGCCTGCTCACCTCCCCACAGCAGATGAGCTTGGGGCTTTAGTTGCTCAGGAAGATCGGGCTGGAGTAGATGTAGTCCGAGAGGCCGTCAACGTACAGATAGTAGTAGTGTTGCCCGGAGGTGGAGAAGCTGAAAGAGCCAGAGAGGTTGTAGGTGGTACCTGCGGCGTAGTCGCCTGTCCAGCTGAAAACGCTTTGAGCTTTGTTGTCTCGATAAACAACGAGCGTGTATATCCCGGACTGCACGGGTTTGAAGGTGATGGAGAGGCTGGTGACGTAACCAGGGTACGAACCGCCATGCCAATCGCTGCCTGTTCGAGCGGAAGGGAAACAACCGCTGGAGAAGGTCGATCCGATCATGTCGGTGAGTTCCGTTCTCCACCGGGACATCGGATTGGCGGAGTCGCTGAAGTTCGTCTGGACGCCAGACATCAACTCCAGACCCCTATAGTCGGTTGCGTTCCAATCCAGCCAAGCCGTTACCGAATAAGGGTGAGCTATGCTGGCCGAAGACACCGGGAAGTTGTTGTGTTTGACATTGAAGATGCCTTGTTGAGGACTATATGTTTTGTTGTCGAGACCGGTGAGACTTGTTATACCGTAGGCCAGAAGATCTCCTTGATTCTGCCAAACCCCGTATGGACCAATGCTCCGACAGTAAACTCGGCACCTGGATAAGAAGCCGTGATTCCTGTTATGCCGGTCACCTGTGAACTGTAGTCGGCCCAACCAGTAGTCTTTGTCTGGATCAGATCCGTGTGGTCCGTGATGTAGGCGATGCGGTAGCCCTTAGTCGCTAGTGTATCCCTGATCTGTCCCGGCGTTTGGCTTCCGTCAGACAATGTGGAATGGATGTGCAGGTCGGCCGGGCTCCACGATGAATCGGTGGGCAGGCTCTGAATGACGATCACCATGCTGGAGGATGCCACCTGGGCCCCCTGACCGACGGTGATGGTTAGCGGGTAATTTGTGTAATCCTGTATGATGAAGGGCAGTTGGTTGGTGGGAATCTTGAGACTGGACCATCTAATCCCCTTCGGGAAAGCGGCCTGCATCTTTGCTTGAAGGACGGCGAATTCCTGCGCCTCATCCGACGCGAATTCCCTCGTTAGGAGTGAATGGTGTAGTCCCAGCCACCGAGTAAGGTCAGTGTCTGCAACGTCTGTGGTCTCGTTGATTGTCAGCTTTAGGTCGCTAACGACCTCGCCGGATATGGCTTGGTCAGAACCAGGGTTGTCCGTTCGGAAAGTCGAAACACGGGCCATCACCTCCGATAGGATTGCTTCCTTTCCGGGAAGACGGGGGCTGCCAATGGTCCGTTAGTCTGTTTCACCTCCTCTGAGCCGCTAGCGCAAACGGAATCCAAAACCGAGGACTTTTAGGATACCGTTTCCAAACGCGCCCCTATTGTCGGTTCTGTGACTATTCTTTCAATTCCTTGCACTATTGGAAATAACCGTTAGGCAAATGTCGACATCTTTCGTGCGTCCGCTCGCAGTTCTTTTCGCAGTGGAAGATGGACATCCCTATGAACCCACGAACAGCAGGGGGTGGGCCCTTACACCATCGCCACCCCGATTAGCTCGGCGTAGGCGGCCAGGTCTTCCTGCCAGTGCCCCCTGACCAGAACATGATGGTTGCCCAGCGGACGGCGGAGGAAGTAATCCACTCCGCCGTCCAGCTTTACCTGGACCTGGGTACGACAGAGGTCTTCCTCGCGACCGTTGGCGGTAAGTTCTCCCTCAGCTACGTAAAGACGGTCCAGATCGCCGCCACCGATACGGGCCAGGGTCACCGGGCCGAGCGGCAGGGTCCCCTGAATGCCGACGCCGAGGCCCGACTCGAAGTGCGACCGCACGGTGTAGTCGTCGAGCAGGCTCCGACCGACAGTGCAGTGGGCCAGCCACAGCGAGCCCCGGGCACGGTCGACCCGGGCCGGGTTGGCCATGAACGGGGTGCCCCCGCTGACATAGGCCAGGAGCATCATCGTCAGGGTGGAGGGCAGGTCGCCCTCACAGCCGGCGATGAGGCCCTCGTCGGTCAGGGCGGAGAGAGCCAGGCAGCCGGTGGTGCCAGCCTTGAGCACCAGGTCGAAGCAGCGGACGGTCATGGCGTCAAGCCGGTGCACGTCGGCCAGCCGGCGGAGGGCGGCATAGACGGCGGCCGCCCGGGTGAGGTCCTCGTCGCTGGGTTCCCGGACCTCGCGGGCGCCCTTGACGAAGGCCTCCTTCAGCTCGGCGGCGACCGGCGGCAGCGGGCCGCCTCCAGCGACCTCCTCGTATGCTTGTACGAGGTCGTCGATGGCGATCCGGACGACCTGCGGCCCCCATCCCTCGGTCACCCGCCGGGGGTCGGGTGAACTGGCCGCCAGCCAATCCGAGGGCTCACCGATGAGGCCGATCCTGGCCGCGCCCAGGCGGCGCCGGGTGGCCGCAAGACGAAGGGCCCGGCCGAGCTCACGGTGGTCCGCCCGGCGGTCCCCGGTCAGATAGACGACCTTGCCGACCCGCTTCGTCTGGCCCAGGCGGGCGAGGACCTCCAGCGCCGCCGGGAGCGAGTTCTGCCCCGGGTGGGCCAGCAGGACGACCGGCCCGTTCCGCTGCCGGACGGCGTCGAGGATCAATCCCTCGGTCCCGCCGGTGACGACGAAGAAGACGGCCTCTTCCTCCGGCCGGACTTCCGCCGCCTCCCGACGCCGGAAGTGGAGGTCGGGAATCCCCTCGACCATGGCAGCATACTCATCGACCGTCCGGCCGACGGCCGCCTCGTCGTGCAGGATGGAGAAGATGGGGACCAAGGCGATCTCCCTCAGGCGTGGTCCCTCCCTATCCTTGTCGGCCGGCTCATGACAGCTCCCGGTCAAAACGCTCCCGGGCCAGGCGGCGGTAGGCCGCCGCCTGGGCCTTCAGGAGTTCGTCCCCCCAATGTTGCCAGTAGAGGCTCTGCCAGGCCCAAAGGGCGGCCTGGCGGTCGTCCTCAGTCCCCCGCCGGTAGAGTTCGAGGCCGTCGATCAGGTCTCGATAGACCCCGGCCAGGGCGTCGGCCAACCGCGGGCCGAGGGTCTTCCAGGCCTCGTAGACTGAACTGGAATCGGCGAGGTGGCTTTCGGAGGGCGGACAATGGGCCACCTCCCGGGCCTCCGGTAGATGCAGGAAGGCCCAATGCAGGCGACAGAGGATGGACTGCAGGCGGATGAGGAGGCGTTCGGCGTCCGCTCCGCGGGCTTCTTCGGGAAACCCCGCCGAGCCCTCGACCAACGACACCAACTCCCGGGCCTCGGTCAAGAAGACGGCCTCGGCCCCATTCTCCGACCTGCCTCGCGGTCTGTTCGGCAAGCTGCGCACCTCCATCGGACCTGCGTCGGCAGGAGCTCACGGCGTCACGGCGAACAATGTCCCAGGAATCCGAAAGGGGCAGTCGACGTGATCGTTTATCTCAACGGCCACTACGTCCCGTATGAACAGGCTTTGATCCCGGTGGAGGACCGCGGGTACGTCTTCGGAGACGGCATCTACGAGGTCGTCTGGATCAGCGGCGGTCGTCCATACGCCTTCGCTGACCACGTCGAGCGACTCAGGCACAGTGCTGATGGCATCGAGCTGGAATTGCCCGATGACCCGTCGGCTTATGCCACCGTCGCCGAGCGCCTCCTGGCCGAGAACAGCCTCACCGATGCCACCATGTACCTGCAGATCACCCGAGGCGTGGCGCCGCGGACGCACACCTTTCCGGCCGCCGCCCGGCCGACCGTCCTGATCATCGTCCGCGGGGCGACGTCCATTCCCGACGAACAGCGTGAGGCCGGGCGGAGCGCCTTGACCGTGCCCGACCTGCGTTGGGGACGCTGCGACATCAAGAGCATCAACCTGCTCCCCAACATCCTGGCCAAGCAGGCGGCGGCCAAAGCCGGGGCCTTCGAGGCCATCTTGACCCGGGACGGCCTGGCCGTCGAAGGAGGGTCGTCCAACTTCTTCGCCGTCTTTGACGGGACGCTGGTCACCCATCCGGCCGGGCCGAGGATCCTCGGCGGGATCACCCGCCTGCGCCTCCTGCGGATCGCCGAACGTCTCGGCCTTCCCGTCCGTCTGGAGGCGATCTCCCTGGCCGAATTGGGCAAGGCCGATGAGCTCTTCTGGACCAGCACGACCGTGGAGGTCATGCCGTGCACCCAGATCGACGGCCGCCCGGCCGGCGGAGGCCGCCGGGGCCCAATCGCCAGACGCCTCCAGGAGGAGTTGGCCAAGGAGATTAGAGGCTGACCCGCCCTGGGCGCCCCACCAGACCATACCCGCGCCCTCGAAAACGCCCCGGCGACCGCCGGGGCGTTTGCTTTAGAAGGCGATGATCAGGCCGCCCTTGCCGGCGTAGGTCCCGAGTGTCGGACCCATCTGGCTGACGATGATCCGCCCGGGCCGGAACCGCTCCATCAGCCGGTCGCGAAGCTCAATCGCGGCGGCCAGGTTGTCGGCATGGGTGATGCCGATGACCTTGTCGGCCAAGTCCCGCCCGCGCTCGCCGACCAGTTCAACCAGGTGCTCGAGGAGCTTCCTTGTCCCCCGCACGCGTTCAAGGGGAACCGGTCGGCCGTCGATGTTGTGAAGGATCGCCTTGAAGTTCAGGAGCTGAGCCACGAAGCCTTTGACCGGACTCAACCGACCGCCTCGGACCACATTCTCCAGCGTCTCCAGACCGATGAGGACGGTCAGCTCGTCGCGGAGCTTGGTCAAAAGGCCCGTCAGCGCCTGGAGTCTGAGCCCGTCGCGGGCGGCTTCGGCCGCTCGGAAGGCCAGGACGCCCTCGCCGAGCGAGGCGGCCAGCGAGTCGAGGATAACCACCGGCCGGCCGGACATCTCCTTGCCGAGGTTGGCCGACTGGTAGGTGCCAGAGAGGCCGGATGAGATGGTCACGCAGAAGACGCCGTCGCCCCCGCTCGCCTCGTGGGCCTCGGTGAAGGCCTTGGCGAACTGGGCCGGCGTCGGCTGGGCCGTCTTGGGCAGGCTCGGGCTGGCCTCCATCCGCCGGTAAAACTCGGCCGGGTCGAGATCCCGCCCTTCGACAAACTCCTCATCCCCGAAGCGGACGGTCAAGGGGACGATTCGGATGTCCAATCCTTCAACGATTTCGCGGGGCAGGTCGGCCGCGCTGTCGGCGACCACTTTCACGCTCATTGCACCCCCGCCTTCGGCTTCAGGTGTTGGTCATGGGAGCCGGCGATTGAGCCCCCCCAAAGCAATGACTATCCGTTTTCGAGCTTATCGACAGAGACAAACATCGGGACGGTATTACTGCCCTCAATCCGGAACTCTATGGCATAAGTTCTGCTCTTATGGGCGGCGCTGATTTCCCCGGTTTCCAGCAGCTTGGCCAGAGTCGCGGGATAATCCAGTCCCAGAGTCTCAGCCCGAGCAAAGAGGAATTTCTCATTTTCCCCCGGCTCATAGTGACCGGCTAGATCAAACTGATATTCATCGGCAGAGGCGGCATAGTAGGTGTAATCCCCATCCTGCCGCACCCTCAAGTCTACCAGATTATAGATCATGGTGCTATCATTATAGCTTTCCGGCCAAGGGGTATATGCTTCGCCGTCAAACATCACACTCTTGCGGTAAGGTTGATGCTCAAGTTGCGGATACACATTGTTGGGTGCGGCAAAGATCTTGCGCAGTCGTGCTTCAGCCTCATTCTTGGGGATACTCTCAGGGAAAGTCCCAAAGTCACCGGTCCATGTAAAGAACAAATAGGCCAAAGCTGTCCCGGTGGACTCGAAATCATACCAATTTACCACAGGCATGAAGAAGAAACGGTAATCCGTACCCATTTGGTTGAATTGCCGTTTAATATCGACGGTGATGTCGATGCGGCCATCTCCGGCGATATGGCTGTCCGCCAGTGCCCCGAGTAAGCCCTCTATCCGCGGAAGATCACAAGCTTTAACCGGCTTCTGGGCATCATTGGGCGGGTTACTTCCAGAAGGTTCGTTATTTTGCGGTTGACTGCACGCGGTGACTGTAATCGCTAACAAGACAATACATATTGCGGCAATGCCGAGCCTCTTGTTGTTATCCAATATCCTTGCAAGACTTTGTTTCATTGCTTGCGGGCGACAATTGCGCTGTTGTTTAGACACTTACTTCACCCCACTTTCTTAATCTCTTCTTGCCGCATCTGCGCTATGCTCTCGACGTGTCCGGTCATCGGGAACATGTCGACCGGCTGGACCTCGGTCGTTCGGTACCCCAGCCGCGCCAGGGCGGCCAGGTCACGGGCCAAAGTGGCCGGGTTGCAGGAGACATAGATGATCCGCTTGGGATGCATCTCGGCCATCGCCCTGAGGACTCGCTCGTCGCAACCCTTGCGGGGCGGGTCGACGACGATGAGGTCGGGGGTCACCCCGCCCTGCCTCATCTGGGGCATAATCTTCTCGGCCTCACCGACCAGGAACTCGGCATTCTCGATCCGGTTGAGACGGGCGTTGCGTTTGGCGTCGTTGACCGCCTCGGCGACGGACTCGATGCCGTAGGCCTTCTGGGCCCGCTGGGCCAGGAAAAGGGCGATCGTCCCAATCCCCGAATAGACGTCGATGACCGTCTCCCGGTAAGTCAGGTCGGCGTATTTCAGGACCTGCCGGTAGAGGAGCCCGGTTTGCTCCGGGTTGGTCTGATAAAAGGATTGCGGCGAGATCTTGAAACGCAGGTCTTCGTAAAGCCCGCCGACGTGGATGGTGTCCTCGATACTCTCCTGGCCGGCCAGGAGACGCGTCTCGGGGCCCATGATGACGTTGGTTCGGGCCGGGTTGATGTTCTGGAAAACCCCGACCACCTGGGGAAGGAGCAGCATCAGCTCATCGGCGATCTGGCGGCCCTGGGGGAGGTCCCTGGTGGCGGTGACGAAGACGACCATGGCCTGACCGGTCTTGGCCGCCACCCGGCTGAGGATGTGCCGGAGGACGCCCTTCCCGGTGGCCTCGTCATAGGGCGGTAGGTTGTACTTCTCGGCCAGGATCCGCGACTCCCGCATGATCCGGTTGTTCGTCTGATGCTGGATGGCGCATTCCTCGACCGGCACGATCTCGTGGGTGCCCTTGGCATAGCAACCGACGATCAGGCGTCCTTCGGTCGTCCCCACGGGGAACTGGACCTTGTTGCGATAGTACCATGGATCCTTGGCCCCAAGGCACGGTTTGACGTCGACCCCTTCCAGCCGGCCCAACCGGGTGACGGCGTCCTCGACGACCTTCGTCTTCAGAACCAGCTGCGTCCGGTAGTCGACCTGCTGGAGCTGGCAGCCGCCACAATCGTAGAATAGGCCGCAACGAGGTTGGACCCGGTTCGGGGAAGGCGACCGGACGAAAGCCAGCTCCCCGCGGGCATAGTTGGTGTGGACCTCCTCGATGCGCACGTCGGCGGTGTCCCCCGGCACGGCATAGGGGACAAAGATGGTGAAGTTGCGGAACCGTCCGACCCCTTCACCACTGTGCGAAAGTCCGGCGATTTGGATGCGGACGGTCCGCCCCTTAGCCAGGGGAATACCCCCACGACCGTCCCCGGCCCCTGGACCATCGGGCCTGTCCCGTCCGCGGGGGCCTCGGCTGTTGGTGGCGACCGCCGCCTTGTCCCGATCGGTCATCACGCATCGCCCCTCCCTGGTTGGTAAGGATTCCCCAAAGCCGGGGCTTTTCCTCCCCAGACGGGGGTTTGGCGCCCCGCCCAAGCGGGTCTAAGTCAGTCGAAACGGCCCGGTCCGGCGGCCGGCGCCGACCGGAAGGATTCCCAGGCCTCGGGGCGAAAAGGTTACTGTCGAACGAGGGGACCGGTTTTTCGACAGAGACAGGAGACGAGGCCATGCCGCCCAGGGTGCTGCCAAGCGAGGACTGCTCCCCTCTGGATCGATCCCTGTGGACCTTCCTGGAACAGATCGACCCGTCGGCTTCCTTCCTCGAACTGGGGGTCGGCGAGGGCCGCCTGACCGTCATAGCGGCCCGGCGTTTCGGACGGGTGGTCGGCATCGACCGGGATCCGAGGAGCCTGATCACCACCCGTCCGAAGTTGCCGGGACCGGCGGTCTCCCTCCTGGTGATGGACGCCCACCGCCTGGAGTTCCCCGACCAGCTCTTCGACGCGACCGGCGAGTTCAATAGCCTGGGCGGGTTCGCTGATCCAGGTCGGGTCGTCTCGGAGATGCTGCGGGTGACCCGCCCCGGGGGGGCCCTCCTCTTCCTCGCCAGTTGGCGTTCGGAAGTGCTGATTCTCAAGGCCGGCTGGATCCAGGCGCACTTGGCGACCGCCGGGGCCGACTGGCGGCTGACGGCCAACGGCCGCGTGGCCGGGCTGGTCGCCCGGTGCCCGACGATTCCGAGCCCTCGGTGAGTTGGATTGTCGAATCCAGGTATGATTGAGTAGGGGCGGGTTCCCGCCCCTCTCCCGGAACCGTGCGTACCGGCCAGGCACACGGCGAAACCAACCGCTTTGAGCCGCCGAGTGTCCCGGGCGGCATGAACCATCAGGCACCTGGAGTTGCGCCATCGATGCGGGGAGAAGCTTACCAGCTTCTCCCCTTTCCCATCCCCCAAACCGTCGCCGCAGCCAGGCGTCGATTCCCTCAAAGCGTTTCTTGCTCTGCCCCTTGCCGAAGTAACCAACCCAGCCCTGGCGGAACAGGTGAATGACGTGGGCCAGTTCCCCGGGGCTCACAACCCCCTCCGCCGCTGTCGCCTCTCGGGCCCATCAAGGCAATCTTCCCCTTTGGGGTTGACCCCACTTCGCAGTGACGCCCTGCCCTTCTGCTGGCACTTCCGACTGAATGCGGTGTGCGGCAGGACTTTCACCTCCAGGCTGACGTGACTGCCAGTCGCAAAAAAAAGCGGGCCCTCGCGGGCTCGCTCTGTCGTGGCTCATGCCCTTTTCGGCGGTCGCTCTGGGCCTCCGGGCCTCTAGATGACCGTCGGGGGCACCTGGAAGATCTCCGGCGGGAAGACGCTCGGGAACGGAGCGGCGATGAAGCCTTCGCAGATGGTGCCAAGCTCGCGGCAGGTCGGCGGGACCGGGCAATAGCCGAAAGCTCCGACCATCAGCTGGACTTGGCCCTCGCTCTTGACGATCGCCCGCAGGCCGATGGTCACGCAGACATTGGGGATGTTGTTGATGGTCGCGAACCGCGCGCCGAGGCAGGCGAATGTGACGACCTCGATCTTGCCGAACATCATGCTCGGGTTGGGCATGAAGAGAAGGACATCCTTGTTGAAGCAGAGGTTCGCGGCGGCGATGGTAGCGGTGAAGGTGTTGCCGAGGCTATCGGTGAAGGTCACCGAAGCTGGGCCGCAGATCTGAGCAATCACTCGCTGCAGGAGCGGTTGTCCGGGAACGGCGACGATGGTGATCGGCCCCACCGTAGCCGGGCCGGCCGTGCAGCTGACGAAGGTGAACGGCGGCACCGGGGCCGGCACGGCTGGAGTGATGGTCGTACTCGTCAGGGGCACGCAGAACTCGGTGCACTCCGCGTTGGAGCACGAGTCGAAGACCTTATTCACGTCGACGCAGACGATCTCGGTGATCGGGGGGCAGGGCGTCGGGGTGCACGGACCGGGGACGATCGGCTGACCTCCGGCGATCGGAAACATTGGGTCAAGCACTCTTGGTTGCACCTCCTTTCGGGTTGGTATGGCGAACCGGGTTGCGTTGACTCGCCCGGACTGAGAGAGGCTCCCAGCCCTGTTTACAGAATATGTGCTCGGCCGTCTGACGGTGAGGGCAGTTGGCAAGGGAGGGCAAAAATGGTCGGTCAGTGACTTTCTGGGATGGGACGGGTTCAGCCTGGAAGCGGCGGGCTCGGCTGGGAATGGCGGGTCCCGCTGGAAACGGAATCAGCCCCGGTCGGAATGACCGGAGCTGGTCGCCTGGGACCCTGATTCATCTGGTGACCAACGGCCTCCGACGCCGGATGGCGGCGGCACGGACGGCGGCCAGGGCTAGGACCATCAGGGGAAGGGTGACTCGGGTCCCCCAGCGGTCAGCCAGGAAGCCCGCCGGCGTGGCCGCCAAGACCTGACCAAGGAAGAAGGCCGAGACGGGCAGGCCCGCTCGAGCGGCCGGGTAGGTTGGAGTTGCGCTTCGGCTTGGGGTTGGGTTTGGGCCTCCGCCATCACCTGGGCCGTCGGTGTCCAGTAGCTTGGTCCGCAGCCAGGAGACGGATTCTCGACCGCCGCGGCGCAATCCTGTCGGCTTCGACCCGGCCGGGGGCCGACCGAGCAGCCCATCAACCGGGCTCACCCGCCCAAAAATGTGAGTGAAGGGTGAGAGCGGTCTTGACGATAACCGTGGAAGAGAGGTTTCGGATCATCTGATCCGTGCCCCGCTTCGGGGGGTTCATCAATGGAGAGATTGTCCCGCAGGTCATTCAAGTTCAGGGGCCCGCCGCCTTTGCGGCGAGAACGATGGTTCACGGTCTGGGCCATGCTGGCCGCCATGTTCATCCTGGTCCTGGCGGGGGCCGGTACGACTTACCTGTCGGCCCGTCGAGCGGAGAAAGAGGCCAGGCAGAGCCTGCTCATGCGAACCGGTGGGGCGGCCGCGGCCCTCGATCCGGCGATGGTCGCCGGCTTGACCGGCCGACCCGAGGATGAGGGTAGCCCGACCTTCGAGTACGTCCGGGCCCGCCTGATCGCCGTCCACTCAGTCAACAAGGACTGCCGCTTCGCCTACTTGCTGGGGATGAAGGACGGGCAGGTGGTCTTCCTGGCCGACGCCGAGCCCGCGAATTCCGAGGATTACTCCGCGCCCGGCGAGGTCTATGAAGAGGCATCCCCCGAATTGAAGGCCGTCTTCCAGAGCGGTCAAGGCTTCACCGAGGGGCCCATGCGGGATGACTGGGGAACCTGGGTCTCCGGGCTCGTCCCCATTTTGGGCCCGGGCGGACAGGTGGTGGCCGCCCTCGGCCTGGACATCGACGCCGCGGATTGGCCGACCCTGGTCGCCCCCTACCGGGTTCCCACCATCCCCTTGATGACCGTGTCGGGCGTCCTGATGCTGGGGACGGTGCTCTTCCGGCAGCGTCGGGAGGAAGTCGAACTTCGCCACCTAGCCACCCATGACTTCCTGACCGACATCCCCAATCGTTATGTCTTGGAGATAATGCTCAGGCGAGCCGTCGCCGCGTCCAGGCGGGGCACCCCGAGCGCCCTCCTGTTCATCGATGTGGACAACTTCAAGCTGGTCAACGACACCTTCACCCACGCCGCCGGGGATGAGATGCTGGCGACCCTCACCGGCGTTTTCCGGCGCAACCTGCGCGACGAGGACCTGATCGCCCGCCTCGGCGGGGATGAGTTCGCCGTCCTCCTGGACCGCTCGTCCCTGGAGGCCGCCAAGGTCGTCGCTGAGCGGCTCCGAGCGGCCGTCGATGATCACCGCTTCGTCATCGGTCAGCAGACCGTGGACGTCAGCTTGAGCATCGGCCTCGTGGCCATCGACGGGGCGATGGCCGCCGATAAGATCCTCATCACCGCCGACACGGCCCTCCACGCGGCCAAGGAGCGTGGGCGAAACCGGGTCGTCTTCCTGGGTCCGGACGATCCGGCCACGCTGGAGCTGTCTGAGGCCGCCCGAATGGCCGCCTTGGTCAAGACGGCCCTCCGCGAAGACCGCTTCATCCTTCACTATCAGCCGGTGGTCAGGATCCAGGGTGGTCAGATCGACTACCACGAAGCCCTCATCCGCCTGCAGGACGAGGGCGGCGACCTGATCCCGCCGGGGAGATTCCTTCCTGTGGCCGAGCGCTTCGGCCTGATGTCCCAGATCGACCGGTGGGTGGTCGAGTCGGCCCTCCGGACCCTGAAGGAAAACCCCAAGATCGGCCTCTTCGTCAACCTGTCAGCCACCAGCCTGGCCGACGAGGAACTCCTGGCCCGGCTGGAGGAAGCCATCAAGTCCAGCGGCGTCAGCCCCTCGAGGCTCGGCCTGGAGATCACCGAGAGCGCGGCGATCAGAGACTTCGCCAGCACCGAGACCTGGATCCGGCGCCTCGAAGAGCTGGGATGCCGCTTCGCCTTGGACGACTTCGGCTCGGGCTTCTCGTCCTTCTCGTACCTGCGGCTGCTTCCTGTCGACTACGTCAAGATTGACGGGGCTTTCATCCGCAACATGGATACTGAGCCGACCCACCGGGCCTTCGTCGATGCCATCAATACGATCGCCCACACCCTCGGCAAGAAGACCGTCGCCGAGTTCGTCGAGAACGAAGCCGTCCTCGGAATCCTCCGCGACCTACGGGTCGACTACGCCCAGGGCTATCACCTGGGAAAACCGGCGCCGTACCGGGTCGAAAACCAAAGCCAGGACTGCGCCGGGTGCGCCGCCGTCCACGGCTGCCCGGGCCACGGGGCCTGATGACCCGAGGCGAAGGTCCCTCTCAGTCACTGCGGCCGGCAAGAATCAAGCGCCCGTACCGCTTCAGGCGGACGGGCGCTTTTCCCTTACCACGGGGTGGGCCGATGGCGCGGTCGACGGGCGACGTCAACCTAGATAGACGAGGGCCGTCACCAGGCCGTTCCAAATGGCGTGAGCGATGATGGGCGGCCAAATCGACTGGGTCCGATCGTACAGCCAGACCAGGGCGAAGCCGGCCAGGATGAGGGCCGGCAGGCCCCACGGGTCCAGGTGGATCAGGGCAAAGAAGACCGTCACCAGGATCATCGCCCAAGGCTTGCCGATCCGGTCCCTCAGGGCCGGGTAGGCAAAGCCCCGGAAGTAGCTTTCCTCGCTGATCGGCACGAGCAGCGAACCGAGGAAGAGCGGGAGGAAGAGCTCGCGCGGCGCGCGGGCCGCGCCGGCCAGGTCGACCAGGGGGTTGGGAGCCTGTCGCGGGCCGGTGAGCCAGAAGGTCAAGGTGTCGGCGGCGTAGACGACGATGAAGATGGCCAGACCGGCCAGGATGCCGGTGATGATCTGACGGGGCCAAGCCTTGGCGGTGAAGCCGACTTCGCTGAGCCGGCCGCGGTGGCGGACGACCACCACGTACCATAGGGCCACCAGGAGGAGGGTCGCCTCGACGACGATGGAGGCGACGAAGAACATCGTCCCGGCGTTATCCGGCCAGTTCTCACCAAAGCGATCGAACATGAAATTGACGAGAATATTGTAGCCGAAACCGAGGGCGTAGATGGCGGCATAGACGAGGAGCACTTCGATGAGGTTCCACCTGGCCCCGTGGGCCGGGCGGGAAGGCCCCTCCGTCATCTTCATCTCCGTGGACAACGCGCGGACTCCCTTCTATGGCCACCGGCCGATCGCTCTGGGCCGGCCGGTCGTTGAAAGCTCCTCTAGGATTGGCTGAGCTTCTCGCGGACCAGCTTGTTGACGAGTTCGGGGTTGGCCCGTCCCTTGGTGGCCTTCATCACCTGGCCGACCAGGAAGCCCATGGCCCGGTCCTTACCGCCCCTGATCTCGGCGACGGCCTTGGGGTTGTCGGCGATGGCCCGCTCGACGGCCTCGACGATGGCCCCTTCGTCGTTGATGACCGAGAGTCCTCTTTCCCTGACGATCACCTCTGGCTCCCGGCCGGTTGCGCACAGTTCGGGGAAGATGGATTTGGCGATGGTCCCGCTGATGACCCCCCGGTCGATCAAGTCGATCAGGCCGACCAGGTGCTCCGGGCTGATGGGGATTTCCCCGAAACCCAGGCCCTTGGCGTTGAGGTGAGCCATCAGCTCGCCCATGATCCAGTTGGCCGCCTTTTTGGGTTCCTTGGCCAGGGTCGCGCAGCGCTCGAAGTAAGCCGCCAGGATCGGGGAGCCGGTGATCACGCCGGCGTCATACGGGGGCAGGCCCCAATCGCGGACGTAGCGGTCGCGCTTGGCGGCGGGCATCTCCGGCAGACCCCGGCGGACCTTCTCCACCCAGGCCCGGTCGATGACGAAGGGGACTAGGTCCGGTTCGGGGAAGTAGCGGTAGTCGTGGGACTGCTCTTTGGCCCGCATCGACCGGGTCTGGCCGGCCCGCTCGTCCCATAGCCTGGTCTCCCGGATGATTGTGCCGCCTTCGGCGATGACCTTCTTCTGCCGCTCGACCTCATAGTCCAAGGCCAGCCTGACAGACCTGAAGGAGTTCAGGTTCTTGAGCTCGACCGGGGTGCCGAACTCAGTCCCCGGCGAATGGACGGAGACGTTGCAGTCGCAGCGAAGCGACCCTTCCTCCATCTTGACGTCGGAGACCCCGGTGTACTCGATCAGGCTCTTCAGCTTGATCAGATAGACCCGGGCTTCCTCGGGCGAACGTAGGTCCGGCTCGGAGACAATTTCGATCAGCGGGACCCCGGTCCGGTTGAAGTCGACCAGGGTCGAGTCCCCCGCGGCGTCGTGGAGCGACTTGCCGGCATCCTCCTCGAGGTGGACGCGGTGGATGCGGACTTCGCGGGGTTCGCCGTCGACCTCGAACTCGACCAGGCCGCCCGTCGCCACGGGCTGGTCGAACTGGGAGATCTGATAACCCTTGGGGAGGTCCGGGTAAAAGTAGTTCTTCCGGTCGAACTTGGTCCTTTGGGCCACCTGGCAGCCGAGAACCAGGGCGGCCTTGACCGCGTCCTCGAGGGCGGCCTCGTTGAGGACCGGCAGCGATCCCGGCATGCCCAGGCAGATCGGGCAGACATGGGTGTTGGGCTCGGCCCCGAAGGTGGTCGGGCACCCGCAGAAGATCTTGGTCTTGGTCGACAACTCGACGTGGACCTCCACGCCGATGACCGTCTCGAGTTCGGCGGTCATGCCCGCTCACCCCTCTTGCCGGTACGTTCCGCGACGGCCTGGCCGGTGCGTTCCGCGGCGTCCAGGCCCGCGCTTCCCCCGGTCCCGGCCAGCGGTGCCACCCGCGGCTTGAACCCGGAGGCCTGCTCATGGGCGTAGGCCGCGTGGAAGAGGGTGGCTTCGTCGAGGGGCTGGCCGATCAACTGGAGGCCGATGGGCAGCCCGCCGGCCTCGCCGCAGGGCAGCGACAGACCGGGCAAGCCGGCCAGGTTAACCGGGATGGTGCAGACGTCGGCCAGGTACATGGCCAGCGGGTCGTCGGTCTTCTCCCCTTGCTTGAAGGCCACCGTCGGAGACGTCGGGGCGGCCAGCAGGTCATACTTCTCGAAGGCCCGCTGGAAGTCGCGCCGGACGAGGGTCCTGACTTTCTGGGCCTTCAGGTAGTAGGCGTCGTAGTACCCTGAACTGAGGGCGTAGGTGCCGAGCATGATCCGCCGCTCGACCTCGGCCCCGAAGCCCTGGGCCCGCGTCTTGGCGTACATCTCCCCGAGGGTTTCGGCGCCGGCGGCCCTGAGCCCGTAGCGGACCCCGTCGTATCGGGCCAGGTTGGCCGAGCACTCCGCCGGGGCGATGATGTAATAGGCCGCTAGGGCGTGATCGGTGTGGGGCAGCGAGCACTCCTCGGCTTCGGCTCCCAGGGTGACCAGGCGGTCGATGGCCTCGCGGACGGCCGATTCCACGGCCGGCTCGGTGCCAGGCCCGAAGTATTCCTTGGGCACGCCGATCCTCAGGCCCTTGACCCCGCGGTCGATGCCGGCCCGGTAGTCGGGGGAATGGTAGCGGGCCGAGGTCGAGTCGAGGGGGTCGTGGCCGGCGATGACCTGAAGGGCTAGGGCCGCGTCGGTGACGTCGAGGGCGAGCGGGCCGATCTGGTCGAGGGACGAGGCAAAGGCGACCAGCCCGAACCGGGAGACCAGTCCGTAGGTCGGCTTCAGGCCGACCACTCCACAGAAGGAGGCCGGTTGGCGAACCGAACCGCCGGTGTCGGAGCCGAAACCGATAACCGCTTCGCCGGCGGCAACCGCCGCGGCTGAACCGCCGCTCGATCCGCCGGGCACGCGGTCCAGGTCCCAGGGATTCCGGGTCGGGAAGAAGGCCGAGTTCTCGGTGGATGAACCCATGGCGAACTCGTCCATGTTGGTTTTGCCGAGGATGACCGCGCCGGCGTCGGCCAACCGGCCGGCCACGGTGCCCTGGAAAGGCGGGACGAAACCCTCGAGGATGCGCGACCCGCAAGTGGTCGGCACTCCCTTGGTACAGAAGTTGTCTTTGACCGCAACGGGGATGCCGGCCATCGGCGAGAGTCTCTCCCCGCGGCGCCTGGCCTCGTCCACCATGCGGGCCTGGGTCAGAGCAGCCTCAGGGGTGACGGTGATGAAGCCCTTGACCCGAGCCTCGACCGCGGCGATGCGCTCCAGGTAGGCCCTGGTCAGTTCCTCCGCAGTGACCTCCCCCCGCTCCAGCCGTTCCTGGAGGACGTGGGCGGTCGAGCCGATCAGCGACAAGACTTAACCCTCCTGCTCCTCGATGACCTTTGGCACCTTGAAGAAGCCGCCCTCGCGCGATGGGGCGTTGGCCAGCGCGGCCTCCCGATCGAGTCCGCGGTGGACCTCATCCGGCCTGAGGACGTTGCCCATCGACGGCAGGGTATGCGAGGTGGGCTCGACATCCTTGGTATCGAGGGCGTCCATCTTGGCGATGTGCTCGAGGATCTGCCCAAGCTGGCCGGCCAACCGGTCGACTTCCTTCGGGTCGAGTTCCAGTCGGGCCAGGAGAGCGACGTGCCGTACGTCTTCCTTGGTGATGGGCATGGTGTTCTCCTCCTGTCGGGGCCGGGACCGGCGGGCTTACTCCGGCCAGCGAGCCCTGCCCCCCATACGTACAAGCCTTAGTATACCATCTTTCCCACCGCCCTGCCACGAATGGCGGGGCCTGGAGGTCGGGCGAGCGCGACTTCGTGGTGGTCTGGCCGACCACCAGCCGGGGGTCCATCTTGCGGCAAAGGAAGGGGCGCGACGCCCCTTCCTTTGCTTATCCCCGGGCCGGGCCTCGGAGACCGACCGCGACTCTGACCGGGGGCCTTGGCCTTGAAGCTCAGACCTTGAACCGACCGACCAACCCCACCAAGCGCTCAGCCTCTTCAGCCAGCGACTGCGCGGCACCGGCCATCTGGCCGACGGCCGCCGCCACCGACTGGGTCGACGAGGTGACCTGCTGGCTGGCAGCCGCGCTCTCCTCGGAAACGCTGGCGATGTACTCCATCGCCTGGGTGGCCTTAGCGCTGTCGCCCGCCATCGAGGTCGCCGCAGCGTTGCCGGCCTCGGTGACCTGGGCCATGGCCTCGACCGCCTCGACCAACTGCTCGCTGGAGGCCAGGACCTGCTGGGCCGCGGACGAAATCGTCTGGATCTGGTCGTCGGTGGTCCCGGCGGTCTCGAGGATCTCTCCCAGGGCCCGCCCCGCCGCCTCGGCCAGTTCCGACCCGACGTCGACCTCCTGGGTCCCCGCCTCCATGGCCTTGACCGCCTCGTCGGTCACCTTCCAGATCGTCTCGACGAGGCCGGCAATCTCCTTGGTCGAGCGGCTCGACCTTTCGGCGAGCTTGCGAACCTCCTCGGCGACGACGGCGAACCCCCGACCTTGCTCGCCGGCTCGGGCGGCTTCAATCGCGGCGTTCAGGGCCAGGAGGTTGGTCTGCCCGGCGATGTCCTCGATCACCTGGATGATCTCGCCGATCTGTTGGGAGTGCCGGCCGAGCTCCCTAATGGCGGCGGCCGAGGCGTAGACCCGGTCCTTGATCCGCTCCATACCCTTGACCGTCCGGTCGACGGCCGCGCCGCCCTTCTTGGCTGCCTCCCGGGTGCCGGCTGAGGCCTGGGCGACGCTCTGGGCGCTCTCGGCTACACCGTGCATCGCGTTGGCCACCTCGGCAACCAGCTGCGAAGTCTTGGAAACCACCTCGGCCTGGCGGGCGGCCCCCTGCGACAATTGCTCGATGGACTTCCGGAGCGTGTCGATGAGGGTCGCCCCCTCCCCCGCCGCCTTGGACTGGGCGGCCGAGCCCTTGGCGATCTCAACGATGGCGTCGTTGATTTCCTTGGCCTCGTCGGCCGATTCGGCGGCCAGTCTGGAGACCACGGAGCTGCGTTCCCGGACCTGACCGGAAGCCGTCGCGACCTCGGCGAGGGCCCCCCGGAAGGACTGGACCATGTGCTTGAAGGCGACTCCCAGCCGCCCACTCTCATCTTTGTTGACAATGATTTGGCGGCGATCAATGGCCGTCAGGTCGCCGGTGGCCACCTCCTCGGCGGCGGCCTTGAGGAGGCCGACCGGCTTGGTCACCGTCCTGGCCACGGCCAGGCCCATTGCGCCCATGACCAGGGCTCCGAAGATGAACAGGGCGCCGGCGGCCATCTCCCTCGAGCGGTAGATCCGGTCGAACTGCAGGGCATCCTCGTTGGCCGCGGCCTGCGAGACCACGACCAACTGGTGGGCCTGGTCGAGGACGGCCCGGTGGTCGGCGTCGGTACCGCTCTTTTGGAACTTCTCGAAGGCCTCCCTGGTGGACTTGAGGCCCTGGATTTCCTCGGGTCTGGTGGCTTTCTTCTCGACCGCCTGGAGGGCCACCTGGATCGACGACTCATTGCCTCCGCGCATGACCACCTCGGTCCCCAGGGTCAGGGGCCGGTACTTGGCCAGCTCACTGACGACCGTGTTGACCTGGACGAGGTCCGCGACGCGTCCTTGGTAGAGCGCCGAGATGATCCCCTTCAGGTCGCTCATCCCCATCAAGCCGCTCAGGGCAACGGTCACCAGGATGCTCAGCATGATCAGGCCAAGAGCCGCAACCTTGACCTTGGAGCTGGCGTTATGCCACACGTTGAAGATGCCCTTGAACAAGTTCTCGCCCCCCGCTGGAATTCAGGGGTCCTTCTCACGGTCCCCCGGTCATCGGTGCCCGGGGACGCAAGGGAAAGAAACAGGCCCGAAGTCCCTTTCCCTTCTGGGGGAATCGGCGATCTCGGGCCAACATTTTAGTCGCTCATATCTGGCAACTCCGACAATTGGCCGTCGCTGGGCCGACGCCGTGGCCGACTCGCCCGATCCGCCCGGTCCCCGCGGCTCCCCTGGGTCACCCAAGTCCCGCGGGCAGCCCTCAGGCCCGGCCGATGAGCCGCTTGAACTCGTCTTCGTCGATGATCCTCAGGTCCGGGGCCTGCCCCGAGGCGGTCAGTTCGCGCGCCTTCTCCAGTTTTGAACCGGGGTTCTCCCCGACCACCACGTAGTCGGTCTTCTTGCTAACGCTCGAGGAAGGCCGCCCGCCGAAGTTGCGGATGATCTCCTCGGCCTCCCGACGCTCCAGGGTGGCCAGGGTGCCGGTGAGGACGATGGTCACCCCGGCCAGGGGATGGGCCGGTCCAGGGAGCGGTTCCCCGAGAGCCCGACCCGGCCCGGCGCCGGCATCGGCCTCGCCCGCACCCGGGCCGGCTTCGCCCGGTTCTCCCGCGACCCCGGCCGCGCCAGGCATGGTCATGTTCACCCCCGACTCGGCCAGCCGCCTGATCAGTCCCCGGTTGATCTCCTGAGAGAAGAACTCGACCACGCTGGCGGCGATCTTTTCGCCGATCTCGGGGACCTGCTGGAGCTCGGCCTCGGAGGCCGCGGCCAGCCGCTCCATCGTCGCGAAGTGACGGGCCAGGAGGAAGGCCGCCCGGTCGCCCACGTGGCGCAGGCCCAGGGCAAAGAGGAGCCGATTCAACGGCTGCCGTCGGCTGGCGTCGATCGCCTCGATCAGGTTCTGGGCCGACTTGTTCCCCATCCGTTCCAGCTCAACCAGCTGCTCGACGGTCAGGGCATAGATGTCGCCCGGGTCGTGGATCAACCCCGTCTTCAAGAGCTGGTCGATGATTTTCGGGCCGAACCCCTCGATGTCCATCCCGTCGCGCGACCCGAAGTGGATCAGGGACTCCCAGATCTGGGCCGGGCAGGACAGGCCGTTGGTGCAGCGGTGGGCGGCCTCGCCCGGCTCGCGGACGACCGGCGCCCCGCAGACCGGGCACCGGCTGGGCATCTCGAAGACCCGCTCGGTCCCCGTGCGCTTGGCCTTGACCACCTCGACGACCTCGGGGATGACCTCCCCGGCCTTCTGGATGACGACGGTATCGCCGATGCGGACGTCCTTGTCGCGGACGATGTCCTCGTTGTGCAGCGAGGCCCGGCTGACCGTCGAGCCGGCCAGGCGGACCGGCTCGAGCTCGGCCACGGGAGTGAGGATGCCGGTCCGGCCGACGTTGACGGCGACGTTGCGGACCACTGTCTCGGCCTTCTGCGCCGGGTACTTGAAGGCGATCGACCAGCGCGGGCTCTTCGACCTGACCCCCAGGCGGACCCGCTGGTCGAGGGAGTTGACCTTGACGACGGCCCCGTCGATCTCGTACGGCAGGTCCCAGCGCTTCTCGTCCCAGTCCCGGCAGTAGGCGACGACCTCGGCGATGGTCGGGCAGAAGCGAGATTCTGGATTGGTCTTGAAGCCCAGGGCTCCGAGGAACTTCAGGGTCTCCCAGTGGGTGGCCGGGGCCACCTCGGCCGGTTCGCTGTAGATGATCTCGTAGAGGAAGGCGTCGAGCTCCCGACCGGCGGTGACGGCCGGGTCGAGCTGGCGCAGGGAGCCTGCGGCGGCGTTCCGCGGGTTGGCAAAGAACGGGTCACCGACCTCCCCGCGGGCCTGGTTGACCTTCTCGAACGCGGCCACCGGCATGAAGACTTCGCCCCGGACCGCCACCGTCCACCCCGCCGGGGTCGGTTCCGGGTTGAAGAGGTCGGGGTCTTTGGTCAGCTTCTTGGCCAGTTCCCTGAGGGGCTTGAGGCGATGAGGGACGGTCTTGACCGTCCGAGCGTTGGCCGTGATATCCTCGCCCACTTCGCCGTCGCCGCGGGTGGCCCCCTGGACGAAGCGCCCGTTCTCGTAGCGGAGGGCCACCGACAACCCGTCGATCTTCAGCTCGGCCACGTACTCCACGGTCTCCCCGGGCAGCAGCGAGCGGACCCGGCGGTCGAAGTCCTCCAGCTCGGCCTCGCTGTAGGCGTTCTCCAGGCTGAGCAGGGGGGCACGGTGGCGGACCGGGGAGAAGGTCGGGGCGACCTGCCCCCCCACCTTCTGGCTCGGCGAGTCCGGGGTGACCAGGTCGGGGTGCTCGGTCTCGATGGCCAGGAGTTCCCGCATCAGGGAGTCGTAGTCAGCGTCGCCGACCTCCGGCTGGTCCAGCACGTAGTACTGGTAGTCGTGGTGGCGGATGGCCGCCCCCAGTGCTTCCAACCGGCGCGCGGCTTCGTCATGGGACAGATCGGCCACGGCCATCACCCCCGAAGACCTGTTGAGGCTGATACGAGCGGCTGGCGACCGGGCGGTCGCCGCTCACACCTTGCGCAGTCGGGCGTATTCGGCGACCAGCTTCTTCAGGCCGACCCCGGGGAAGGCCACGGTGATCTCGGCCGAGGGGCCGTTCCCATTGATGGTCACCACCGTGCCGGGCCCCCACTTCGGGTGCTCGACCTTGTCCCCCGGGCGGAGGGAAGCGACCGGCGCGGCCCCTCCCACCCCCGTCCCTTGCGCCCCCGCCACCTGCGTCCCCAGCCTGGCCGGCATCCCGGCGGAGGCCCGCCGTCCGGCGGCGGCGGCTTCAGCCCACGTTGATCCGCGAGACGGCGGGCGGCCCGCGGCGGCCGCCGGTTGGCTCAGGTTAAGCCGCAACCCTTCCGGGATCTCCTGGACGAACCGGGATAGCGTGTTATAGACCGTCTGACCGCGGAAGTTGCGGTGGAAGGTCGACGTGAGGTAGATCCGGCGCCGGGCCCGGGTGATCCCGACGTAGCACAGCCGGCGCTCCTCCTCCAACTCGTCCTCGTCCTCGAGGGCTCGGGAGTGCGGGAATATCCCCTCCTCCAGACCGACCAGGAAGACCACTGGAAACTCGAGGCCCTTGGCCGAGTGGAGGGTCATGAAGACGACCGCGGCGGCCCCCCGGTCGAGGCCGTCGAGGTCGGTGATCAGGGCGATGCTCTCGAGGAAGGTCTCCAGGGCCTGGTCGCCGTTGCGCTCGACGAAATCGGCGGCCACCGTGTAGAGCTCCTGGATGTTCTCCATCCGGCTCTGGGCCTCGGTGGTCCGCTCAGCGATGAGCTCGCCCCATAGGCCGCTGCCCTCGGCCACCGCCCGGACGAACTCGGGCAACCCCAGGGCCTCACGCTTCTTGCCCAGCTCGTCCAGGAGGACGACGAACTTACCCAGCTCCTTGCGGGCCCGCGGGGAGAGTCCGTCGCCAAGGCCCTCGGCGGCCAGCATGGCCGCCTGAAACATCGGCAGACCCTGCTCGGCGGCCAGGACGGCCAGCTTCTCGAGGCTGGTGTCGCCCAGGCCACGCTTGGGGACGTTAACGACTCGCTCGAAGGACAGTGAATCCGAGGGGTTGTTGATCAACCTGAGGTAGGCCAGGAGGTCCTTGATCTCCTTGCGCTCGTAGAACCTGACCCCGCCGACGATCCGGTAGGGCAGACCGACCTTCATGAAGCTGTCTTCGAGTGCACGGGACTGGGCGTTCATCCGGTAGAGGACGGCGAAGTCGCGGTCCTCCAACCCCTCCTGGGCCTTCAGCCGTCGGATTTCGTGGCCGACGAAGGCGGCCTCGTCGTACTCGTTCTCAGCCTGGTAGAAGAGGGCCGGCTCGCCGGCCGGGTTGGCCGTCCAGAGGGTCTTCTCCTTGCGCCCCAAGTTGTTGCGGACGACGGCGTTGGCCGCGTCAAGGATCTTCCCCGTCGAGCGGTAGTTCTGCTCGAGCTTGACCACCTTGACCTCGGGGTAGTCCTGCTCGAACTCGAGGATGTTCCGGAGGTCGGCCCCCCGCCAGCGGTAGATGCTCTGGTCGTCGTCGCCGACCACCGACAGGTTGCGGTTCTTCTTGGCCAGCAGGTTGATCAGGACGTACTGGGCCCGGTTGGTGTCCTGATACTCGTCGATGAGGATATAACGGAAGCGATCCTGGTAGGAGCCCAATACGTCGGGCCTGGCCTCGAAGAGCTTTACGGTTAACATAATCAGGTCGTCGAAGTCGAGGGCATTGTTCTCAATCAGCTTCTTCTGATAGGCCTCGTAAACCTCGGCCGCCTTCTCCAGGAAGAAGTCGTCGGCCCGTCGCTTGAATTCCTGCCAGGTGACGAGGTCGTTCTTGGCCCGGTCGATGGCGGCGTGGACGGCCGCCGGAGCCCAGCGCCGCTCGTCGAGGTTGAGGTCCTTAAGGCAGTTCTTGACCACGGTCATCTGGTCCGAGTGGTCGTAGATGTTGAAGCGGCGGGTGTACCCAAGCTCCAGCCGCTCGATGTCCCGTCTCAGGATGCGAACGCAGGCGGCGTGGAAGGTCAACACCCACATGTCGGCGGCCGCCGGCCCAACAAGCTGGGCGACCCGCTCGCGCATCTCCCCGGCGGCCTTGTTGGTGAAGGTGATGGCCAGGATCTCGTGGGGCCTGACGCCGCGCTCGGCGATGAGGTAGGCAATGCGATGGGTCAGGGCCCGCGTCTTGCCCGACCCGGCCCCGGCCAAAATGAGAAGCGGGCCGTCGCCGTAGGTCACCGCTTCTCTCTGAGCGTCGTTGAGGTTCTCGAGGATCTCCATGGATTCTCCCTTTCGATGTAATCTGTCCGTGGCGGCGGAGCCGAATGCGGGCCGCCCGCCCGAGGGCGCTCGCCGGCGACGGCGGGCACTCGTCAGCTGTCTTTCGAGGCGCGCCCCGCCCCGCGAGCCCGACCGTCGGAATGGCATTCGCTCATCCTGGCGGGAAAACCTCCTCCCAAGACGGAAAGCCCGGCCCCGATACAGAAGGCCCCGCGTGGCGCGCGGGGCCTTGCCGGCTATGGATTCCTTGATTACGGGGCAGTCGCGGCACGGCGCCTAGGTGGCCGCCCATTCACGCCCCCCTGAGCCACACGGTGAAGCCAGACCCCTTCCCCAGCGTGCTCTCGACGCTGATGCGCCCGCGGTGGCTCTCCAGGATCCCAAAGCTGACCACCAAGCCCAGACCGGTCCCCGCCTCCTTGGTCGTGAAGAAGGGGTCGAAGATGCGGCCGAGGTATTCACGGGGAATGCCGACGCCGGTGTCGGAGACCTTGACGACGATCCCCGTCTCCCCCCCGTCCCAGCCGATCTGGCCTGACCCGGCCGTCACCTGGCCGACCTCCTGGGCCATTCCCACGTGGGCCTCGACCCGCAGCTCCCCGCCCTTGGGCATGGCCTGGAGGGCGTTGGTGCAGAGGTTCAGGAAGACCTGCTTGATCTGGTCCCGGTCGGCGCTGATCGCCGGGAGGTCACGGGAGTAGTCCCGGACGACGGCCACCCGGCGGATGAAGGCTTCGTTTTCGAGGAGTTGGAGGGTCTCGTCGAGAATCGACGGCAGGTCGCAGATGGTCAGGTTGGGAGAGGTCCGGCGGGTGAGGGCGAGCATCTCCTTGAGCATCCCGTCGATCCGGTCGATCTCTCGGATGATGATTGGGAAGTACTCGCCGGCCTTCCCGGGCCCGGTCTCCCCGGTCATCAGTAGCTGGACGAAGCCTCGGATGGAGGTCAGCGGATTGCGGATTTCGTGGGCCGCGCTGGCCGCCAACTCGCCGAGGATGGACAGGCGCTCGACCCGTTGCATCTGGTCTTCCAGGCGGACCCGCTCGGTGACGTCGTGGATGATGGCCACGGCCCCGGTTTTCTGAGCGGCGTCCCGGAGGGGCGAGGTGTGGAGCTCGACTGTGCCGAGGCCCCATGGTTCTTCGAGGGGATAGCGCTGGAAGCCCTTGGTCCCCCCGTTGATGGTCTGGCGGAGGAGGTCGCCGGTCATCGGGTCGAGGACCCGCTCGAGCTCAGGCGTCGGCCCGGCGTCGTAGTTCAGGGACCGGATGATCTCCCTGGCCCGCTTGGTGGTCAGGGTGACCCGCCCGCGCTCGTCGCAGACGATCACCCCGGTGGTCAGACTGTTCAGGACCACGTCGGTGAAGGCCTTCATCTCAGAGATCTCGCTCAGGCGGACTTCCATCTCCGAGTATAGCTTGGCGTTCTCCACGGCCAGCGCGGCCTGGCCGGCGACGATAGAGAGCAGGTCGAGTTGGCGATCACCGAGGGCCTGCCCGGTGGTTCCGATCAGGACGAGGGAGCCGACCCGGCGGCCCCGGCTGACCATCGGGATGGTGACCGTCGGCCGGTCCGCCGTGGCGGCCGTTTCGGGGCTCGGCGTCGAACCCTCTTTGCCCTCCAGGACGACCCGGCAATTGACCCCGGTCAGCTCCTCGGCGACCTCACTGACGATGGTCAGGACTCGCTCGAGATGGAGGGACGAGTTCAAGACCTGGCCCAGTTCGTACAGAGTGAAGAGGCTGGGGGCGCCCACGGACGACTGATAGAAGCGAGGGCCGAGCTTGACCCGACCGCCCAGGACCTGCCTGGAAGAGACCTCGTAGCGCCTGGCCCCCAGGATGGCCCGGAGTTGCTCGGCCAGGCGGCGGGTGTCGCGGGCCCGCTCTTCGGGGCTGACGCCGATGCGAGCCCCAATGAGCGCCGGATCGTTCCGCTGGGCAAGCGACGCGACGGCGGTGACGACGCTCGGGCAGAGGTCCTTTCCCCCCTCCTCCCGGAGCCTGGCCAGGACCTCGGCCATGGTGGCCGGGCGGTCCGGGGTCTGGATGAGTTGATCGATGCGCTCGGCCACGGCCAGGATCCGGGAACCGATGGGGATGCCCTCCCCGGCCAGCCCGTCCGGCCCGCCCTTGCCGTCATACCGCTCGCCCATCTGCCGGATCATCGTGGCTACGGGGACGAGAGGGGCAAGGGCAGCCACCGCCGCCGCTCCCCGGACGGCCGAGTCAACCCGATCGACGGACGCGGGGGTCTGACCGCCCGATAGCACCTGCAGCCGCCGATCCCAATGGGCCACGTCATGCAACCAGGCCGCGTAGCGGAGGAGGGTTTGCTCCGGGCGTTTCAAGCCGAGCTCGTTGGCGATGGCCGTGACATAACCGACGACCCGCTCGGTATGGGCCCGCCAGTTCCCGGTCAGGGACTCCGAGCGGGTCAAGAAGTCGGTGACCGCCCGCTCCTGCAGGATGGCGGTGTACTGCCTGAGGGCATAGTGGAGGAGAATGATCAGGACCAGGACGGCCATTAGGGTCGGGTTGCCCCAGTGAAGATAGGCCAGGGTCAAGGCAACGCCGACGAAACCCAGGACGACGAAACTCGGCAGGACCTGGTTCATCAGGCCCAACCAGGTGACGGCAAAGCCGCCGCGCTTGTAGAGGCTCATCGCGACGGCGGCCACGGCGGCGTTGCCCACATAGATCAGACCCATCGATGAGACCAGGATCAGCCAGGTCCGGGAGTCGGCGAGGGAATCGACGCGCCCGCCCAGCCGACCAAAAAGGTAGGCCCCAAGGGTGGCCGTACCGACCATGTTCCCCAGGTTGAACATGAAGGGGAGGATGGACGTGCGGCGGACCCCTCCGGTCACGGTCGAACCGATGAACTGGACCCAGGCCGTACCTGCTGGTCCGAGCACAAGGACGCTGAAAACGATGACGGCCCAGCCAACCGAAACCCCCAAACCCGAGGGTAGGATGGCCTGGGCCAACTCGGAGACCGCCATCGCTATGCCGGACATCGCCACTGGAACGGCTAACTCGACTGGTAGGCGCCAGGCCTGAAGGACGAAGACGGAGGCTCCGACCAAGCCGATCAAGATAAAGTAGGCCCGGACGGCGGGGGGAAAACGCTTCATTGAAGTCCCCCAAAAAAATAAACTTGGCCCGGACGGGTCTTTCGCTTACCACCAGGGCCAGTTAATCCACGCCCCGCCGGCCAAAGCCAGAAGGGCCAAGGTCACGAGGGCTCGGAGGAGAGCCTTCAAAGTATCGACCTCCTTTCCTGATTATACCACGAACCGCATTCAGACTGGAACGAAACTGCGGGTTCGTGGGCCGGCTTTAGCCGGTACCCTCATGCCCACCCACGGGTTGGTCTAGTTGCTTCCCGTCCGGGCCGTGTTTGTCTGTCAAGGTTGTTGAAAAAGCGGCCTGCTGGCTGGGAGCCAAGCAGGCCGCCGAAGGGCTGGCGCCGACTCGGGCAACCCGGCCGTCCTGGCGCGCCGGAGCGCGCTGTAGACCCGTGATTTTGCGCCCCCGGCTTTCGCCGGGTTTGCCTTTTTCCGATGGTCTTGCTTATCGTCTCTCTCGACAGGTCCCGGCGGGTTTCCCGTCCGGGGCCAAGCTTTGCCAAATTTCGCGAGAAATGTCGCCTGGCTCCGGGCTCAGCATTCGGTCATCCCGGTGACCCGGCCGCCCTCGATCAGGAAGGTTCTGTCCCTGGTCATCCCGGTGATTCTCGTCTTGATCGGGCGGATGGGGTTGGTGCAGTGGAACCGGGTAACCCAAAGGCCACGTTTTGTCTCGGCAGTCATTTAGTCGTCTGTCGTCGAGCCGGGCTTAATAAGGAGATTCAGTGGTAGAGGGCCGTACGCGTCAAAGAATCCGGGCGTTGCGGGCCCGGTCGAGGTCTTTCCTGGTTCGCGCCCGGCCGTGTGACTATCGTAGACCGCCCGCGCGGCGGCCAGCCTTAGACCCGAAGGCTGATTTTTCCTGCGACTCCGTTGCCGCGGGCCCGTCCAAGTGATATTCTCGACTTGGCCCGTCCCCAAACCGACCGCGACTGGAGGGATCCACGGTGATCGAAGCGCTGCTCACCGAGACCTCGAGGAGTCTTCGCGAGGAGGTCCGGGCCTTCGTCCGCGAGGACGTCCCCAAGGACCTCATCCTGGCCATGGACGGCGAGGCGATCCACTATCCCAAGGAATACCTGGAACGGGCGGCCGCCAGGCACCTGCTCGGCCTGCGCTTCCCGAACGAGTACGGCGGGCGCGGGTTGCCCTGGACGGAGGAGATCGTCGCCCTGGAAGAAGTGGGCGTCCTCGGGACCTCCCTGGCCTGCCTGTATTCCCTGCCGAGCATCGTTGGGGAGGCCCTGAACGTCTTCGGCACTTCCGAACAGAAGGCCAAGTACCTCGGCCCGACTTTGGCGGGCCGGTTGTGCACGGCCGAAGCCCTGACCGAGCCGCGCGGCGGTTCCGACTTCTTCGGGACGACGATGACCGCCCGCCGCGAGGGCGACGTCTACCTGCTCAGCGGCCAGAAGCGCTTCGTCGTCGGGGCCGAAGGGGCCGACTACTTCCTCGCCTATGCCCGCACCGACCCGGCCGCCCCTCCCCATCGGGGGATCAGCGCCTTCATCGTCGAACGAGGCCCGGGGGTCAAGGTCGAGTACCTCTACGGCCTGCTGGGGACGCGCGGCGGCGGGACCGGACGGGTCCTCTTCCAGGACGCCCGGGTCCCCGCCGAGAACCTGGTCGGCCGGGAGAACGGAGCCTCGGACATCTTCTACCGGATGATGATCCCCGAGCGGATGACCACCGCCGCGGGCTCGCTGGGGCTCGCCCGGGCGGCCTTCGACATCGCCGCGCGCTATGCCACGAAGCGCAAGGCCTTCGGGCGGCGGATCAAGGACTTCCAGGCAGTCAGCTTCAAGATCGCCGACTCCCTGACCAAGCTCGACGCGGCCTCGGCGATGGTCCACGCGGCGGCGGCCTCGGCCGACCGGGACCCGGACGCCTCGCGGGTCCGCCGAATGGTCTCCGAGGCCAAGAAGTTCGCCACCGAGTCGGCCTGGGAGGTCGTCAACCTGTCCATGCAGGTCCTCGGCGGGATCGGCTACACGACGGTCTTCCCGGTCGAGCGTTACCTCCGCGATGCCCGAATCATGATGATCTGGACCGGGACCAACGAGGTCATGGACCTCATCATCCAGCATGAGTTCTTCGCCGCGCTCGAGGCGGCCATCCGCCCTGGCGGCTCCCTCCGCGACCTGGAGGCCGACGCCCGCGACGCCCGGGACGAGGAAAAGATCTACGAGTGATTGGGGACGGCGCGAGGCGGTTGCCCCGGGTCCATCGGCCGTGCTAAACTGAACCTGTACGGCGCCCGCCAATCGCGGGATATAACCCAAGTGCCTTGACAGAAGGGAGACTGCCTTTGAATCCGGTCATCTTCGAGGTCGGACCGTTCGCCGTCCGCTGGTATGGAGTGCTCATGGGGGCCTCGGTGGCCATCGGTGCCTACCTGGCCTACCGCCAGGCCCGGCGCTGGGGGGTGAACGAGGACCATGTCCTGACGGTTATCCCTCTGGCCATCATCCTGGGCCTCATCGGCGCCCGGGTGGGCTACGTCGTCACCAATTGGGGCTACTATGCCACCAACCAGGCGGAGATCATCGCCACCTGGCACGGTGGCCTTTCCTTCCATGGGGCGATCATCGGCGGCGCTCTCGCCATCTGGCTCTACGCCATCTACAGCAAGATCAGTTTCTACCGTTACGTTGACTTGATGGTTCCCGGGGTGGCCGTGGGGATCATCCTGGTCCGCATCGGCAACTTGATCAACGGGGAATCGATGGGCCGCGCCTTCGGGTCCTCGATGACCGCTCACCCCACCCAGATCTACGGTTCCCTGATCGGGGTCGTCCTGCTGATCATCGCCCTCAGACAGCAGGCCCACGTCCCGCCGCCCGGCTACATGTTCTGGACCTTCGTCTTCTGGTACTCGCTCCTCCGGGCGGTCGTCGAGGAGACCTTCCGAGACAACCCGCTCTACGTCTGGGGTTATGTCAATCCCAAGCTGGGCATCGGGCTCTTCACCCTGACCCAGATCGTCAGCCTGCCCCTGATCCTCCTGGCGGCCTACATGCTCTGGCGAATTCGGCACCGGGCCACAAAGGAGAGCGTGCCGAGCGCGGCGATCGACCCGGCCGCCGGAGCCGACGGGCAGGACGGCTGACCATGGCGCGCGGCGGGCGGCGCCACCCGTCCGGCCCGCCATCCCCCATCTCGCCCAATGAATGAGCCGCCCTGAGGTCGGTCGACCGTCCGGGCGGCTCTCGGTTTTCTGGAGAATGGCCATGACGACCCCGCAATGTCGGATTTAGCAGGCCTGCTTACTCGATGTACCGCCTCAAGGCCGGCCTCTTGAGAAGGAAGATGAGGAGAGGGTAACCCAGCACATACCCGGCGACGGCTTCGCCGGCGGCAATGTATAGGGCGGTCAGCCAATAGGGCAGGTTCGATAAGGCGCTGACATAGGCCGCGACGACCAGGGCGTTGATGACGATGGGCGGGAGCGGAGCCAGGATCGGTCGGGGCACCCTCGATGTCAGGTAGGCCGCCAAAAGGGTGGCCAGGCTGCCGAAGACCACGTCGTACCACCCGAGCCCGGTGAAGAAGAGGCCGAAGAGGTTGGCCACCAGGCACCCGACGAAAAGTCCAGGGATGCTCAGCCGAGAGATGAAGGGCAGGACGGTCAGGGCCTCGGCCACCCGGACCTGCAGGGCCGAGTAGCTGATGGGGGCCAGGGCCAGGGTCAGGGCGGCGTAGATGGCGGCAATCATGGCCACCCGGGTGATCCTTTGGGCCGGGGACCTCTCGGCCGGGGACTTGGGCTCATCATGTTCCCTAATCTCTTCGTTCAAGGTCTGCTCTTCCCCTCGTTTCTGAAGCCCGTTTCACGGAGGCCGGCCTTGCGGTGCCCGATGTCGCGTCGGTAGTGGGTCCCCTCGAAGTGGATGAGGTCCACCGCCGCGTAGGCCCGAGCGATGGCCTCCTCGAGCCCGGCGGCCGTCGCGGTGACCCCGAGGACGCGCCCGCCGGAGGTGCACAATCGACCCTCGGCATCCCGCGAGGTCCCGGCATGGAAGACAGTGACCCCCGGGCCGAGGTCGGCCCCCAAGCCGGTGATCGGACGCCCTTTGACATAACGCCCCGGATACCCGCCGGAGGCCATCACCACGCAGACGGCGGCCTCGTCGGTGAGGTCGATGGTCACCCCGTCCAGCGAACCCCGGGCCGCCGCCAGAAGCACCGGGACCAGGTCCCCCTTGATCCTCGGCAGGACGGCCTGGGTCTCGGGGTCACCGAGGCGGGCGTTGAATTCCAGGACCTTGGGTCCCGCGGCCGTCAGCATCAGCCCGGCGAAAAGGATCCCCCGGAAGGGACGGCCGACCCGGGCCATGGCCTGGACGATCGGGTCGAGGATGGTCCGACCGACGGCCTCAGCCACCGCCGAGGTGTAGGCCGGGACCGGCGAGAAGGCCCCCATGCCGCCGGTGTTCGGCCCGCGGTCACCGTCGTAGACCGCCTTGTGGTCCTCGGCCGCGGCTAGGGGCAGGGCCCGCTGACCGTCGCAGATGGCGAAGACCGAGACCTCTTCACCGACCAGGAACTCCTCGACGACCACCCGCCGACCGGCCGAGCCCAAGGCCGCCCTGACCATCGCCTCGTTGAGCGCCGCGAGGGCCTCGGCCCGATCCCTGGCGATGATCACGCCCTTGCCGGCCGACAGACCGTCGGCCTTCACCACCAGCGGCCCCTCCGGCCGCCCGCTGACGTAGTCCCGGGCCTCCTCCGCGACCTCGAAGACCCGATAGTTGGCGGTGGGAATGCCGCTTCGCCGCATCAGATCCTTGGCGAAGACCTTGCTGCTTTCAATGGCCGTCGCGGCGGCCGTGGGACCGAAGGCGGCTAGGCCCCGGGCGGTGAAGGCATCGACCAACCCCGCGGCCAGTGGGTCTTCAGGACCGACGACGGTCAGGTCGATCCGCCTGTCCTCGGCCAGACGAACCAGCGCCCCGACGTCCCTCGGGTCGCCCGGCAGCCGCCGGGCCAGGCCCTCCATCCCCGGATTGCCGGGGATGACAAAGACTTCGTCCACCAGCGGGCTTTGGCGGATCTTCCAGACCAGGGCGTGCTCTCGACCGCCCGACCCGATGACCAGGACTCTCATGGCCCCGCCACCTTCGCCGGGCCTAGTGCCGGAAGTGACGGATGCCCGTAAAGAGCATGGTCAGCCCGGCCTTCTGGCAGACGGCGATGGACTCGTCGTCGCGGATGGAGCCGCCCGGCTGGACGATGGCGGAGACGCCGGCGGCCACGGCCGCCTCGACCACGTCGGCGAAGGGGAAGAAGCCGTCGGAGGCTAGGACGGCCCCCAGGACCCGCTCACCGGCATGCTCGATGGCCAACTTGGCGGCATCGATGCGGTTGGTCTGGCCGGCCCCGATGCCGACGGTGGCCCCGCCCCTGGCCACGACGATGGCGTTGGACTTGACGTGCTTGACCACCGTCCAGGCCAGCTCGAGCTGGGCCAGGACGGGGGCGGTCGGGGCGGGCCCGGCGACCAGCCGCCAGCCGGCGGCGGTTTCCTGAGCGACGGCGACATCGGCCGTCTGCAGAAGCAGGCCGCCGCTGATCCGGCGGAGGTCGTAACCGGCCGCTCGGGTCACCTCCCGCCGTTCGCCGGCGGGCGGCTGGACCACCAGCAATCGGAGGTCCCTGCGGGCCGCCAGGACCTCGAGGGCCTCGGCCTCGAAGCCCGGGGCGATGACGATCTCCAGGAAGATCTTGGCCAACTCGACCGCGGTGGCCCGGTCACAGGAGCGGTTCAGGGCGACGATACCGCCGAAGATGGACACCGGGTCGGCGTCGTGGGCCCGGCGATAGGCCTCGGCCAGGGTGTCGGCCACGGCCGCCCCGCACGGGTTATTGTGCTTGACGACCACGGCGGCCGGGCGGTCGAACTCGGTGACCGTCTCGAGGGCCGCCTGCGCGTCCATCAGGTTGTTGTAGGACAGTTCCTTGCCCTGCAGCTTGGTGGCCCCGGCCAGGCTGGACGGCGAGGCGAAAGGCTCGCTGTAGAGGGCTGCCTGCTGGTGCGGGTTCTCGCCGTAGCGAAGGTCCTGTACTTTATCAAAGTAAAGCAACAGCCGCTCCGGCCGGTCGGCCGGGGAGTGCCCCTGCCGCCTCAACAGCCAGCCGGAGATGATCGCATCGTAGTTGGCCGTATGACGGAAGGCCTCGACCGCCAGGCGGTACCTGGTGGCCGCCCCGACCGCCCCGTTGGCTTTGAGTTCCTCGAGCACCGGGCCATAGTCTTCGGGATCGACGACGACGGTCACGTAGCGGTGGTTCTTGGCCGCCGAGCGGATCATCGTCGGCCCGCCGATGTCGATGTTCTCGATGGCCTCGTCGAAGGTCACCCCCGGCTGCTCAACGGTGGCCCGAAAGGGGTAGAGGTTGACGACGACCATGTCGATGGGCTCGATCCCCAGGTCGGCCAGTTGCCGCAGGTGCTCCGGTTTGTCGCGGGCGGCCAGGATGCCGGCGTGGACGCCCGGCTGAAGGGTCTTCACCCGCCCATCCAGGATTTCCGGGAAACCGGTCACGTCCGAGACCTCTCTGACCGGGAGTCCGGATTGTCTGAGAAGACGGGCGGTCCCACCCGTCGAGATGACCTCGAACCCCAGGTCCAGGAGCTCTTGAACAAACCCCTTGATTCCGGTCTTGTCGGACACACTGACTAACGCACGTCTTGGCATGATGTGGCCTCCTCCCCGAGGATGCGGACCCGCCGCCCGATCACCTCGAGGCGCCCGGCGGCGTACAGGCGGATGGCTTCTGGATAGGCCTGGTGTTCCTGTTCGAGGATCCGGGCGGCGAGGGTCTCGACGTCGTCTCCCTCGAGGACTGGGACGGCCCGCTGGAGGATGATCGGCCCCGAGTCCATGCCCTTGTCGACGAAGTGGACGGTGCAGCCGGTCACCTTGACCCCGTGCTCCAAGGCCTGCTTCTGGGCGTCGACGCCGGGAAAGGCCGGCAGGAGGGCGGGGTGGATGTTCATCACCCGCCCGCCGAAGGCATCGAGGAGCGTCGGACCGACGATCCGCATGTACCCGGCCAGGCAGACGAGGTCGACGTGATGGGCGCGGAGGGTCTCGACCACGGCCCGCTCGTGCTCGGCCCGACCTCCGTAGGCCCGCCGGTCGACGACCACGGCCGGCGCCCCGTGCCGCCTGGCCCGCTCGATGGCCGCGGCCCCCGGCTTGTCACTGATGACCACGGCCAGGCGGGCGTCGAGCCGTCCGGCCTTGACGGCGTCAATGATCGCCTGCAGGTTGGTCCCCCGGCCGGAGGCCAGGACGCCCAGGGCGACCATCTAGGCGAAGCGGACTCGGGCATCCGGTCCGGCGGCGACCGTTCCGATCGGCCAGGCCCGCTCGCCCAGCTGGCGCAGGCGGCCGATCAGGCCGTCGGCCTTGGCCGGTTCGATCGCCATGACCATCCCGAGGCCCATGTTCCAGGTCCGGAAACACTCGTCCTCATCGACGCGGCCGTGCCGGGCCAGGTACTCGAAGACCGGGGGGATGTCCCACGACCCCTGGTCGATGACCGCTCCGTGCCCGTCCGGCAGGATCCGGCCGACGTTGCGGACCAGCCCCCCGCCGGTGATGTGGGCGGCCGCCGCCACCGGGAACTCGCCGCCGACGGCGATAAGGTGGCGGGCGTAGATCCGGGTCGGCTCGAGAAGCTCCTCGCCGAGGGTCCGGCCGAACTCGTCGACGAACTTGCCCAGCCGCAGGCCGGCCCGCTCGACGATCCCCCGGACCAGTGAATAGCCGTTGGAATGGAGTCCCGACGAGGCCAGGCCGATCAGGACGTAGCCGGCCCTGACCCGGTCCTTGCCCCAAAGCCGGTCCTTGTCGGCCGCGCCGACGGAGAACCCGACCAGGTCGTACTCGTTCTCATCGTACATCCCGGGCATCTCGGCCGTCTCGCCGCCGATCAGGGCGCAACCCGCCTGGCGGCAGCCGGCCACGACGCCGGCCACGATGGCCTCGAGACGGGACGGGACGAGCTTCCCGGTGGCCACGTAGTCCAGGAAGAAGAGGGGTTCGGCCCCGGCCGCGGCCACGTCGTCAACGCACATGGCCACGCAATCGAGGCCCACCGTGTCGTGCTTGTCCAGAGCGAAGGCGATCTTCAGCTTGGTCCCAACCCCGTCGGCCCCAGAGACCAGCACCGGGCGGGGCCAGGTGCCGGGGTCCAGCTCGAAGCGGTTGCCGAAGCCGCGACCGGTGAACATCGCCCCCGGCCGGGCCGTTCCCCGGATGAGGTCCTGGATCCTCGAGACGGCCATCTCGGCCAGTTCAGTATCGACGCCGGTCTGGCGGTAGGTCAGGCGGTCGGCACTGTCCGGGCGGCGGTCCGGGCGGTCTTCCTTATCGGGCATGGGGTTTACCTCCAGCGATCTCGGCCATGGCCGGACTGGACATCTCCAAGTCGAACTTGCCGGCCGGCTCGATTTCCACCGGGTAGTCGCGATTGAAGCAGGCTACGCAGAGGTCCTGGCGCGGCAGCCCGGTAGCCTCGGCCAAGGCCTCGACCTTCAGGAAATCCAGGCTGTCGGCCCCGACCAGTTGGCGGATGTCCTCGATGGCCTTCTGGGCGGCGATCAGCTCACCGCTGGCCGAGGTATCGATGCCGAAGAAGCACGGGTTCATGTAGGGGGGCGAACCGATCCTCAGGTGGACCTCCCGGGCCCCGGCCTCCCGCAATAGCTTGACCAGATGCCGGGAAGTCGTTCCGCGGACGATGGAATCGTCGACCAGGACGACCCGCTTCCCGTTGATCACCTTGCGCAGTGGGTTGAGCTTGACCCGCACCCCGAACTGCCGGGTCGACTGGCTCGGCTGGATGAAGGTGCGGCCGATGTAGCGGTTCTTGATCAGCCCGATCTCATAGGGGATGCCGGCCTCCTCGGCGTAGCCGGTGGCCGCCGAGATGCTCGAGTCGGGCACCCCGACGACGATGTCGGCCTCGACCGGGTAGTCGCGCGCCAGCCGGCGCCCGAACTCCTTGCGGACGGCATGAACGTTGTGGCCGTTCAGGTTGGAGTCCGGGCGGGCCAGGTAGATGAACTCAAAAGCGCACAGGGCGGGGCGGCCCGCCGGGACGGCCGGCCGGCTCTCCATCCCCCGCTCGCTGAGGATGATCATCTCCCCGGGGCCGACCTCGCGAACGAACTCGCCCCCGATGGTATCGAAGGCACAGCTCTCCGAGGCCAAGACCCAGGCCTCACCGAGCTTGCCGAGGGCCAGCGGCCGAATGCCGTTGGGGTCGCGGACCCCGATGATCCGGTCCTCGGTCAGAAAGAGCAGGGCGTATCCCCCCCGAACCAGCGAGAGGCTGGCGGCGATGGCCGACTCCAGGCCATTGGAGCCGAGCCGGGCGACCAGGTGGGCGATGACCTCCGTATCCACCGAGGTCTGGAAGATCGAGCCCTGGTCCTCCAGCTGGCGGCGGAGGCGCCCGGCGTTGACCAGGTTGCCGTTGTGGGCCAGGGCCAGCATCCCCCGGCGGTAGCGGACCAGGAGCGGTTGGGCGTTACCGATCAGGCTCGAGCCGGTGGTCGAGTAGCGGACGTGGCCGATGGCCAGGTGACCCGAGAGTTGGTCGATATCGATGTCGTCGAAGACCTCGGAGACCAGACCCATGCCCTTGTGGACGTGGACCCGCCCGCCGTCGGCCGAGACGATCCCGGCCGATTCCTGGCCGCGGTGCTGCAGGGCATAGAGACCGTAGTAAGTGAGCCGCGAGGCCTGGGGGTGGCCATAGATGCCAAAGACGCCGCAGGCGTCGTGGACCTTGTCGTCAAGGCCCGTGATCACTTCATCAGGCATGGAATCGCCTCCCGCCAAAGCTTCTCGAGGACCGCCACCGGGCGGTCCAGGACGGCGCGGCCGTCGAGCCGGATGGTCAGCCGGTCTCCGCCGACCCGCCCGATGACCGCGAAGGGCACGCCGGCCTCGGCGGCAATGTCCCCGAGCCGCCGGGCGTCGCCCGGGTCGAGGCTCAACACGAGGCGCGACTGCTCCTCACCAAAGAGAAGGGAGTCGCGGGTGCTTCCGGGCGCCGTCAGCGGGTCGAGGTCGACCTCGGCCCCGTTGGCGGGCCGCGGGCCGGACCCGCCGAAACAGGCTTCAGCCAGGGCCACCGCCAGCCCGCCGTCGCCGACGTCGTGGGCCGACCTGACCAGTCCCCCCCGGATGGCTTTCAGACAGGCCTGCTCGACCCGGTGTTCGAGGGCGAGGTCGAGGGCCGGCGGGCGGCCGCCGATGAGGCCGTGGATGGTCTTGAGATACTGGCTCCCGCCCAGACCGGCCGCCTGGTCCCCGCCCTTGGGCCCGAGGACGGCGATGAGGTCGCCGGGACGCTTGAACCACTGGGTGGTCTGGTCCCGCTCGACATCCTCGAGGACCCCGAGCATGCCGACGACCGGCGTCGGGTGGATGTTCTCACCGAGGGTCTCGTTGTAGAAGCTGACGTTCCCGCCGGTGACCGGGGTCCCCAGGGCCAGGCAGGCTTCCGCCATTCCCTCGACGGCCCGCCGGAACTGCCACATCACCTCGGGCCGTTCCGGGTTGCCGAAGTTGAGGCAGTTGGTGATGGCCACCGGTTCGGCCCCGGAACAGACGACGTTGCGGGCCGCTTCGGCTACGGCGATGGCCGCCCCGGCCCGCGGGTCGAGGAAGGCGTACCGGCCGTTGCCGTCGGTCTTCAGGGCCAGGCCCCGACGACTGCCCTTGAGCCTGAGGACGGCGGCGTCCGAGCCGGGACGGACGATCGTGTTGGTCAGGATGAAATGGTCGTATTGCTCGTAGACCCAGGCCTTGTCGGCGATGTCCGGCGAGGCCAGGAGGCGTTCGAGGACCCGGGCGGCATCGTCCGGCTCGGGCAGGGCCCGAAGGTCGAGCGACTGAACCTCGGCCAGGTACCTCGGCTCGGCCTCGGGCCGCTCGTAAATCGGCGCCTCGGAAGCCAGGGCGTCGGCCGGGATGTCGGCGACGACCAGGCCCTTATCGATGACCCGCAGCCGTCCGTCGGTGGTCACCCGGCCGATCACCGCCGCGTCCAGGTCGTACTTGGCGAAGACCCGTCGGACCTGGTCCTCGCGCCCGGACCTGGTCACTAGGAGCATCCGCTCCTGCGACTCGGAGAGCATGACCTCATAGGGGGTCATCCCGGTCTCGCGCCGGGGGACCCGGTCGAGGTCGATCTCGATGCCGTGCTTTCCGCGGCTGGCCATCTCGCTGGCCGCCGAGGTCAGGCCGGCCGCCCCGAGGTCGTTGAGCCCGGCGACGGCCCCCGTCCCGGCCAACTCGAGGCAGGCTTCGAGGAGCAGTTTCTCGAGGAACGGATCGCCCACCTGGACGGCCGGCCGGCGCTCCTCGGCCCTCTCATCGAACTCCTTCGAGGCCAGGAGGCTGGCCCCGTGGATGCCGTCGCGGCCGGTCTTCGAGCCGACCAGGATGACCGGGTTGCCGGCGCCTTCGGCCCGGCCGTAGAACAGTCGCTCCCGGTCGACCAGCCCGACGCACATGGCGTTGATCAAGGGGTTGCCCCGGTAGCACGGGTCGAAGTAGACCTCGCCGCCCACCGTCGGGCAGCCGAAGCAATTGCCGTAACCGCCGATGCCGCCGACCACGCCCCCGAAGAGCCAGCGGTTCTTGGGGTCGTCGAGCTCGCCGAAGCGGAGCGAGTCGAGGATGGCGATGGGTCGGGCGCCCATGGCGAAGATGTCCCGCAGGATACCCCCCACCCCGGTGGCCGCTCCCTGGTAGGGCTCGATGAAGGAGGGATGGTTGTGGCTCTCGATCTTGAAAGCCACGGCCAAACCGTCGCCGATATCGACGACCCCGGCGTTCTCCCCCGGCCCCTGGAGGACCCTCGGCCCCTTGGTGGGCAGTCTCTTCAAGGTCGACCGGGACGTCTTGTAGCTGCAGTGCTCGGACCACATCAGACCGAACATGCCCAATTCCACGTGGGTCGGCTCACGGTCGAGGATACCCACGATTCGGTCGTACTCACCGGCGGTCAGCCCGACCTCTTCCCAGGGGGCGGCGTCGCGGTCACGCTCATCGGCCAACGGCCACGCCCCCCTTCACCCAGGATTCGACGACCGACCCGAAGATCAGCCGTCCGTCCTCCATCCCCAGGAGTCGTTCGGCGGCGATCTCCGGATGGGGCATCATCCCGAGGACGTTGCCCTCGCGGTTGACGATCCCGGCGATGTTGCCCAGCGAGCCGTTGGGGTTGGCGGCGGCACTCACGGTCCCGTCGGGTTCGGCGTAGCGGAAGACCACCCGTCCCTCGCCCTCCAGTTCCTCGAGGGTCGCCTGGTCGGCGTAGTAGTTGCCCTCTCCGTGCTTGATCGGGACCCGCAGGACCTGACCGGGCGCGCAGCGATTGGTGAAGGCCGTCCCGGCGTTCTCGACCCGCAGGAAGACGTCGTGGCACTGGAACTTCAGGCCTTCGTTGCGACGCATCGCCCCGGGCAGGAGGCCGGCCTCGAGGAGGATCTGGAAGCCGTTGCAGATGCCAAGCACCGGACGGCCCGAGGCGGCGAACTCCTCGACCGCCCCCATTATCGGTGAGAACCGGGCGATGGCCCCGGTCCTCAGGTAGTCACCGTAAGAGAAGCCCCCCGGCAGGACGACCGCGTCATAGCCGGACAGGCTCCGCTCCTTGTGCCAGACATAGTCCACCGGCAGGTCTAGGACGTCGGCGATGACGTGGCGGCAATCGATCTCGCAATTGGTCCCGGGGAAGACCACCACCGCCCAGCTCATCCGGGCCATCAGGCGTCACCCTCCGGGAAGTTCCAAACCCCGGTCCCGGCCCGGCTCCCGGCGGCCGCCGCCTCGCCTTGGGGGGCGAGGTCAAACTGGTACTGTTCGATGACCGGGTTGGCCAACAGCCTCCGGCACATCTCCTCGACCCTGGCCGCGGCGGTCTCGCGATCCGGGGCGTCGATGGTCAGGACCATGAACTTGCCGACCCTGACGTCTCGAACCTCGCCATAGCTCATCACCTTGAGGGCGTTCTCAATGGCCCGGCCCTGCGGGTCAAGGACGCCCTTCTTCAATGTCACGTAGATCCTGGCCTGCCACATGAAACCCGTCCCCCAATCGTCTACCTCGCCGACGAGGTGATCCTCCGCATGACCTCCTGATAGGCCTCCTCGACCCCGCCGAGGTCGCGGCGGAAGCGGTCTTTGTCCAGCTTCTCTTTGGTTGTGCGATCCCAGAAACGGCAAGTGTCCGGGGAGATCTCGTCGCCCAGGAGCAGCGTTCCGTGGTGCAGCCCGAACTCGAGCTTGAAGTCGATGAGGATGATCTCCCGAGGGGTCAGAAACTCGCCCAAGAGCCGGTTGACCTCGAGGGCCTGCCGTTCGATCTCCCTGACCTGGGCCAGCTCGGCCAGCCCGACAGCCCGGATGTGATCCTCGTTGATCAGCGGGTCGCCCAGGGCGTCGCTCTTGTAGTAAAGCTCGAGGACGGTCGAGTTGAGGGGGGTGCCCTCCTCGAGACCGAGCCGCTTGGCCAGGCTCCCGGCGGCGACGTTGCGGACAACGACCTCGATGGGCAGGATCCGCAGCCGCTTGACCAGCATCTCCCGCTCGCTGAGGGTCCGTACGTAATGGGTCGGCAGCCCGCGCCCCTCGAGATACTCGAAGAAGGTGGCCGACATCCGGTTGTTGTAGATGCCCTTGTTCTGGATGGTCCCCTTCTTTTTTCCGTCGAAGGCGGTGGCCGAGTCCTTATAGTCGATGATCAGCCGGTCCGGATCAGAGGTCTCGTAGACGATCTTGGCTTTTCCCTCGTATAACCTGGCTCCCTTGTCCAACTGCCCTGCCTCCTATAGTCCCACCCGGCCGAAAATGAGGTTGAGGTGCCTGAGGTGGTCGGCGTGGTCAAAACAGGCGGCGATCTCATCGCCCGAGAGGTGGCGGCGGACGGTCTCATCGGCCGAGACCCGCTCCTTGAAGGTCGCCCCACCCGCCCAGGCCTCCATGGCCATCCCCTGGACAAGGGCGTAGGCCTCCTCGCGCCTGAGCCCTTTTTGGATCAGGGCCAGGAGGACCTGCTGCGAGAAGACCAGGCCACCGGTGAGTTCCAGGTTGCGGGCCATCCGTTCCGGATAGACCGTCAACCGATCGAGGAGGCCCGTGAACCGCTCGAGAAGGTAATCGAGAAGGATGGTCGCGTCCGGCAGGATGACCCGCTCGACCGACGAGTTGGAGATGTCCCGCTCGTTCCACAGGACCTCGTTCTCCATCGCCGGAACGGCGTAACCGCGCATCACCCGGGCCAGGCCACTGATCTGCTCGAGGCCGACCGGATTGCGCTTGTGGGGCATCGCCGACGAGCCCTTCTGCCCCGGCTTGAAGTACTCCTCGACCTCGCGAATCTCGGTCCTTTGCAGCGTCCGGAGTTCGGCGGCCATCTTGTCCAGTGAGGTGGCGACGATGGCCAGGGTCGTCAGGTATTCCGCGTGCCGGTCGCGCTGCAGGACCTGGGTCGAGGCCTCCGCCGGCTTCAACTGGAGCTTGTCGCAAACGTACTTCTCCACGAACGGGTCGATGTTGGCGAAGGTCCCGACGGCCCCCGAGAGCCGGCCGACGCTGACGATGTCGCGGGCCCGCCTCAGGCGCTCCCAGTTGCGGTTCATCTCGGCGTACCAGACGGCCAGCTTCAGCCCGAAGGTGATGGGCTCGGCGTGGATCCCGTGCGTCCGGCCGATCATCACCGCGTCCTTGAACTCGCGGGCTCGTCGCGCCATCACGGCCAGCAGGCGGTCGAGGTCGGAAAGAAGGATCTCCGCGGCCTCCCGCATCAGCAGGGCCAGGGCCGTGTCGACCACGTCGTAGGAAGTCAGTCCGTAATGGAGGTACTTGCCGGCATCCCCAACCGTCTCGGCCACTCCGCTGACGAAGGCGATGACATCGTGGCCGACCTCGGCCTCGATGGCCAGGATCCGGTCGACGTCGATGCGGGCCTTGGCCTTAATCTCCTCGACCGCCGATCGGGGGATCCGCCCCAGCTCGGCCCAGGCCTCGCAGGCCAGAACCTCGACCTCCAACATCCGCCGGTAGCGGGTGGAGAGGTCCCAGAGGCTCTTCATCTTTGGTCGGGAGTAACGGTCGATCATCCTGGAGCGCTCCTTTGAAGGTGGTCCTCAGACGGTCGGGACAGGCGGCTGCCCGTTGGGTTTGCGGCGACGCCCGGAGCGGTGGCTGCGGCGGCGTACCGCGGCGGGAGCTGGGCCCGGCTGCGCGGGGCCCTCTTCCTTCGGGTGCGCGGGTTGGCCCGGCAGGGACGGCAGGGACGGCAGGGACGGCTGGCTCACTTGGGGCGGTTGGCTGGGCCCCGGGCTTTGGACAGGTCCGCCGACAGTGCCGCCCTGACCGGCTTCGTTCTCCACCCGGGCCGACTTCTCGGCCACGCCCTCGGCCAGCTTGCGCTTGTAGTTGTTGAGTCTCTCGCGGAGGGACTGGTACTTCAGGGAAAGAATCTGGACGGCCAGGATGGCCGCGTTCCTGCCGGCGTCGATGCCCACCGTGGCCACCGGCACGCCGGGCGGCATCTGGACGGTCGAATAGAGGGCGTCGACGCCGCCCATCGGCGAACCCGAGAGGGGTACCCCGATGACCGGCAGGGTCGACCAGGCGGCGACCGTCCCGGCCAGGTGGGCCGCGCCGCCGGCGGCGGCGATGATCACGTCGTAACCCTCTTCGGCCGCGTTGGCCGCGAATTCGGCGCTCCGCTGGGGGCTGCGATGGGCGGAACAGACCGTCACCCTAAGTCCGATGCCGAACTCAGTCAGGGTGGTGACGCAGTCCTTCATCTTCGGGAGGTCGGAATCGCTGCCCAGAACAACAGCGACGAGACCGCTTGGCATGGAATCACTCCTTCGTTCATCTCGCCTTGGTCGGTGGTCCCTTCAGCGGTGAGCCCCGGGGTGGTCTCGGCTGACCGAAGACCGCCCCGGGGCCCTTCGACTTCTTTACCCTAAAGCAGGAAGCTCACCGCGAAGAGGATGGCCACCACGTAGAGCAGCCAATGGACATCCTTGGACTTACCCGTGAACAGCTTGATCAGGGCGTAGGTGATGAAGCCCCAGCCGATACCGCGGGCGATGCTGTAGGTCAGGGGGATGATCAGGATGGTCAGGAAGGCCGGAAGGGCCTCGTCGAACTGGTTGAAGGGAATGTCCTTGACCACCGTCATCATCAGGAAGCCGACGATGATCAGGGCCGGGGCCACGGCGACGCCGGGGACGACGCCGATGATCGGGGCGAAGAAGATCGACAGGAAGAAGAGGATGGCCACGACGACCGAGGTCAGGCCGGTACGGCCGCCCTCGGAGACGCCGGACGCGCTCTCCACGTAAGTCGTGATCGAGCTGGCCCCAAGGAGCCCGCCGGTGACGGCGGCCAGGGAGTCGACCAGGAGGATGCGGTTGAGCCGCGGCATCTTGCCCTTCTCATCGACGAAGCCGGCCTCGCCGCCGATGGCCACGACGGTGCCCATCGTGTCGAAGAAGTCGGTGATGAGGAAGGCGAAGATGACCGCCCAGAGCGCCGGGACCGCCAACGAGCTGAGGTTCAGCTGGAAGATGGTGCTGAACGACTCGGCCGTCGGCAGGCTGAGGACATCCGTCGGGATCGGGGCGACCTTGACGAAGATCGCCAGGATGGTCGACAGGACGATGCCCAGGAGGATGGAACCCTTGACGCGATAGGCCATCAGCAAGGCCGTGACCAAGAGACCGAAGATGGCGACGACGACAGGGGCGCTCTTCAAGGTGCCGAAGGTGACCAGGGTGGCCGGGCTCTTGACGACGAAGCCGGCGTCCTGCAGGCCGATGAAGGCGATGAAGAGGCCGATGCCGACGCCGATGGCCCGCTTCATAGAAGTCGGGATGGCGTCCATGATCATCTCACGGACCTTGGTGAGGACGAGGAGGGTGATGATGACACCCTCGATGAACACCATGCCCATGGCTTCTTGCCAGCTCAGCTTGAGGCCGATGACCACGGAATAAGTCAGGAACGCATTGAGCCCCATACCGGAGGCCAGCGCGAAGGGGTAGTTGGTAAAGAGGCCCATGCCCAGGGTGGCCAGTCCGGCGCCGAGGGCGGTGGCGAAGATGGCCCCGGCGACCGGGACCCCGGCGTCCTTGAGGATCAGGGGATTAACGAAGATGATGTACGCCATCGTCATGAAGGTCGCCAACCCGGCGATGACCTCGGTCCGGACGTCGGTCTTCCGCTCACTCAGATGAAAAAGACGTTCCAGCAAGTAGATAGCTCCTCCCCTCAGGTCTGTTGTTTCAGTCTAGTGTTTCCGGGGCCCACTTGCCCTATCTCCGCCGATGCCTCACCCCCCCCTCGGTGAAAACCGGACTCTATCCAATCTCTATGAAGAGAATATTCGCCTTTATGGGCGCAGGGGCTCGTCCCTCACCCAGATGATAACAAGGCGAACGGCCCCTTGTCAACAAAAAGGCGAATGATAGCCCGTCTATTCAAGGTATCATTCGTCTTTTTCTCTCTTGTCCGACTTTCCGCCTCCATCGACGTCCCTCATTCCCATTCCACCGTCGCCGGCGGCTTCGTGGTCACGTCATAGACCAGCCGGTTGACCCCCTTGACCTCATTGACCACGCGGCTCGAGATGCGTTCGATGAGCTCGTATGGCAGACGAGCCCAATCGACGGTCATGAAGTCCTGCCCGGTGATGGCCCGCAAGACGACCGTGCAGCCATAGGTGCGCTCGTCGCCCATGACCCCGACGCTCCGGACCGGGAGAAGGACGGCGAAGACCTGGAGCAAGCGGTCGTACCAGCCGGCCCGGCGGACCTCCTCGATGACAATGGCATCAGCCTGGCGGACGGTCTCCAAGCGCTCCCGGGTGACCTCGCCAAGGACGCGCACAGCCAGCCCGGGGCCAGGGAAGGGATGCCTCCAGACCAACTCGCTCGGCAGGCCGAGCTCGAACCCGACCCGCCGGACCTCGTCCTTGAACAGGTACCTGAGCGGCTCGACCAGCTTGAATTGCAGGTCGGAGGGCAACCCGCCGACGTTGTGATGGCTCTTGATCACCGAGGCCGGGCCGCCGCCGGGGGCCCCGCCCGACTCGATGACGTCGGGATAGATGGTCCCCTGGGCCAGAAACTCGACCTTGCCGGCCCCGGCCAGCTTCGCGGCCTCGGCCTCGAAGACCCGGATGAACTCCTCGCCGATGATCTTGCGCTTCCGTTCCGGGTCGGTGACCCCGGCCAGGCGGCCGAGGAAGCGATCGCTCGCGTCGGCGTGGACCAGGTTCATCCCGAAGTGGCCGCCGAAGGTCTCGCGCACCTGGGCCGCCTCGTCCAATCGGAGGAGTCCGTTGTCCACGAACAGGCAGGTCAGGCGGTCGCCGACGGCCCGCTGGACGAGGGCGGCGACGACCGAGGAATCGACCCCGCCGGACAGGGCGCAGAGGACGTGCCCCGGGCCGACTATCGCTCGGACGTCGGCCACGGCCCTTTCGATGAACGAGCTGGGCCCCCAGTCCCCGGCGCAGCCGGCCACGTTGAACAGGAAGGCCCGGAGGATGTCCAAACCCTTCGGGGTATGGACCACCTCGGGGTGGAACTGGACGGCGTACATCCGGCGGTCCGGCGCGGCCATCGCCGCCACCGGGGTGTTCTCCGAGCGGGCGATGACCGAGAAACCCGGGGGCACAGACTGGACGACCACCCCGTGGCTCATCCAGACGTCGATGGCCGGTTCGAGGCCTTTGAAGATGGCCGCCCCGGTGTCGACCGTGGCGGTGACGTGACCATACTCCCGGCGCTCCGCTCCGGTCACCCGGCCGCCCAGCAGGAAGGCCATCAGCTGCATGCCGTAGCAGATACCCAGAATGGGCAGGCCGCTGTCGAAGAGGCGCGGGTCATAGCGGGGCGCCCCATCCTCGTAGACACTGGCCGGGCCACCGGACAGGATGATCGCCTTGGGCTTCCTGGCCAGGAGCTCGTCCAGCGGCGTCCAGGCCGGGACGACCTCGCTGTAGACGCCCAGCTCGCGGACGCGGCGGGCGATCAGTTGGTTGTACTGGGCCCCGAAGTCGATGACGGCGACGAGTTCCCTGGGCCCACGGTCGGTCAAAACCGTCCCAACCTCACTTCGCACCGCCGTTCTTGCCGGTCGTGTCGGCCTCGTAGACCTCGGGCTTGAGGACGCCGATCATCGGCAGATTGCGGTAGAACTCCCGATAGTCGAGGCCGTAGCCGACGACGAACTCGTTGGGGATGGAGAACCCGCAATAATCGACGCGGACCGGCACCTGGCGGCGCTCTTTTTTGTCCAAGAGGGTGCACACCTTGAGGCTCTTGGGGTTGCGGGCCCGAAAATTCTCGGTCAGGTAGTTCAAGGTTAGGCCGGTATCGACGATGTCCTCGACGATGAGGACGTCCCGCCCATCCATAGGCTGGTCGATGTCCTTGATGATCCGGACGGCCCCCGAGGACTTGGTGGCCGCGCCATAGGACGAGACGGCCATGAAGTCGAAGGTGGCCGGGATGTCGATGTGGCGGGCCAGGTCGGCCAAGAAGATGGCCGCGCCCTTGAGGATGGCGACCATGAACAGGTTCTTGCCCGCGTATTCCGCGGCGATCTGCCGGCCGAGCTCCGTGATTCGGTCCTGGATACGGTCGGCGGGAATGAGGATTTCCTTGAGGTCCTTGTCTGAGCCCAACAGGATGATCCCTCCAGAACTAGCCTGCTCCAATAATTGCTAGAAGTTTCGCGTCAGCGGGAAGGTTTTCCTGCCGAAACCATGAACCGCAGCCAAAGGAAAGGGGAGTCCGGAGTGGACTCCCCGCGGGTTCGTTTCCGGGCCCGGTTCGGTCGCTTCCGGCCGATGCCCTGCCGCCAGGTTCAGGGCTTGTCCGGCCGGGCGCACTCCCCGCCCTCGCCCCGGAGCAGCTCGAGGGCGTGCCCGAGGACCGGCATGACCACCTCGAGGCATTCCCTCACGGCCCGTGGGCTGCCCGGCAGGTTGATGATCAGGGAACGCCCGCGGGTGCCGGCCACCGCCCGGGACAACATGGCCCGGGAAGTCTTCTTCAAGCTTTCCTGGCGGATGGCCTCGGGAATCCCGGGCACGGGCCGGTCGCAGGCGGCCAGGGTGGCTTCGGGGGTGTGGTCCCGGGGGGCCAGGCCGGTGCCCCCGGTGGTCAGGATGAGGTCGACGCCCATCTGGTCGGCCATCACGATGAGCTTCTCCTTGATCAGCCCCTCATCGTCGGGGATGACTTCATAGGCCGCCACCTTGCCCCCCGCCGCCTCGACGATCTCGGCGATGACCCGGCCGCTCTTGTCCTCGCGTTCCCCACGCGAACCCTTGTCGCTGGCGGTCAGGATGCCGGCGGTGAAAGGGGGAAGGACCTCCGCGTGGGATGGGTCCCCAGGGTCGGCCTCAACCTCGGCCGCCCCGGCGACGATCAGGGCGTCGCCGACCTTGATCGAGCCGCCACGGATGACTCGGACGAAGATGCCCTCCCTGGGCATCACGCAGTCCCCCGCCTGCTCGTAAATGGCGCAGTGGCTGTGGCACTCCTTGCCGATCTGGGTGACCTCGAGGAGCGGGCCGCCCGCATCGCCTCCGGTCCGGGGATCCCTCACCTCGACCCTGGTCCCGATGGGCAGGACGACGAGGTCCAGGCCGACCGTGGTCAGGTTCTCGGCGAACGCCCCGGGGCCGACATTGAGGCCGGCCGCCCGCATCTTCTCGATGCTCTCCATGGCCAGCAGGCTGACCTGGCGGTGCCACGGCCCGGCGTGGGCGTCCCCCTCGAGACCGTGATTCTCAATCAACTGCCCCCGCCCGACGTCCTTCTTCCGCATCCCCTTCTTTTCGCTGACGCAGACGGCCGCGATATGGCCGATGGAGCCCAACTCCAGACTCATCGCTTCGCGCTCCCCTCGGACGGCCAGGCTTCGACGCCTTCCCGTCGCCATTCCCCGCTCTTGCCCCCGGACTTGTCGAGCAGCTGGATGGGCCCGATAACCATGCCGCGGTCGACCGCCTTGCACATGTCGTAGACCGTCAGGGCCCCGACGCTCACGGCGGTGAGAGCCTCCATCTCGGCCCCGGTCCGCCCGGTGGTGCGCACGGCGGCCTCGATGAGGACCCTGCCGCCGGCATGGCCGCCGGCTCCCCAGCCGGCCTCGCCCGCCCCCGGCCCGTCGACCACGGTCAGGCGGACATCGATGCCGGTCAGGGCGATGGGGTGGCACAGGGGGATCAATTCGGACGTCCGTTTGGCCCCCATGATCGCCGCCAGTTGGGCGACGGCCAGGACATCCCCTTTCCGGCCGGTTCCGGACCTGATCGCCGCCAGGGCCTCCGGCCCGACCCTGATCTCGCCGCGGGCCACGGCCTGTCGGACGGTCTCGGCTTTTTCTCCGACGTCGACCATCCGGGCCCGTCCCGATGGGTCGAAGTGGGTCAGTCCTCCCGCTCCCGGGGCCTTCTCTGGTCCCCTGCCGCCTTCCCCGTTCACCGCCTCACCCTCCCAAACGGGACATCCGGCGGAGCTCGTCGTCCTCACCGGCGCCCATGTTGTGCTCTTCCGGCTTCCGCCCGACCGCCGTCCGCAGGATTTCGGCCAACTCGTCCTCCTCGGCCCCCGAACGGAGGGCGGTCCGGAGGTCGATCTCCAGGGTTGAGGCCAGGCAGGGGTTGATCTTCCCGTCGGCGGTCAGCCTCAGCCGGTTGCAGCGAGAGCAGAAATGCCGGCTGATCGGGTTGATAAAACCGATCGTCCCCGCCCCGCCGATGGGCAGGACTTCGCCTTCATTGATCAGGGGCACCCAACGGTAGTATTCAGCCGGACCGTTACCCACCGGGCCTCCGGCCGGGATCAACTCTCCTGCCGCCAGCAGCCACTCCCTGACCTCCTGCCCGGTTACCCGCAGGTCGGCCGCCTGATGGGCGCTCTCGCCGAGCGGCATCAGTTCGATGAAGCGGACGTGGACCGCCCCGAGACCCGGGGCGAACGGCCGCCGGGTCAGGCGGGCGAAGTCGAGGACCTCGTCGTCGTTGAGCCCGCGGACGAGGACGACGTTGAGCTTGACCGGGTCGAAGCCGACCGCCAGGGCGGCCTTGATCCCGTCGGCCGCCTCGGTGAACAGATGCCTCCGGGCGAGCCTGGGAAAACGCTCAGGCCTGAGGGTGTCCAGGCTGATGTTGATCCGCCCGAGCCCCGCCGCCTTGAGGGGCGCAGCCAGGGGGGCCAACAAGGTCCCATTGGTCGTGATCGCCAGGTCCTCGAGGCCTTTCAAGGCGGACAGGCCGACCACCAGATCGACCAGGCCCTTGCGGACGAGGGGCTCGCCGCCGGTCAGCCGGATGCCGGTCACGCCCAGGGACACGGCCACCCGGGCGACCCTGAGGACCTCCTCGAGGGTGAGGATGTCCCGGTGGCTCTTGAGGGCGACCCCCTCCTCGGGCAGGCAGTAAAGGCACCGCATGTTGCAGCGGTCAGTCAAAGAGATGCGAAGATAGCTGATGGTCCGGCCATGCTTGTCGCGGAGGGCCGGGACCGGCGCCGGTGGCCGGGCTGGGACCCCGGCTCTGGTCCTTGGCTCATGCTTCATCGTCGATGACCTCTTCCATTCCGCTCTGTGATGGGTCGTAGCCGCCGAGGGCGGTCACGGCCGCCCGGAAGTCCTCGGACTTGATCACCTGCAGGAGTTCCTCGATGGGCTCGCTCCGGCGGTGCTCGGCCGGGATGGCCAACTGATACGCCTCACGGGTGACCGGCACGAAGTCCAGGCCCAGCGCCCGGGCGGCGGCCAGGATGCCGAGGCCGGCGTCGACGGCGCCGCTGGCCACGGCGGCCGCCACCGTCAGATGAGTGAACTCCTCCCGGTCATAACCGTCGATCGTCTTCGGGTCGATGCCCTCCAGCCTCAGGTGGTAGTCCAGAAGGACCCGGGTGCCCGCCCCCCGCTGGCGGTTGACGAACCTTACGTCCGGGCGGGTCAGGTCGTTGAAGGCCTCGATGCCCTTGGGGTTCCCCGGAGCGACCAGGAACCCCTGGTCGCGGTCGACCAGGTGGACCAGGTGGATCGACCGGCCGGGGAGGTACTTACGGATGTAAGTCCGGTTGTACTCACCGGTCTCTTCGTCGAGGAGGTGGGTCCCGGCCAGGTGGGCCTCGCCGCGGCGAAGAGCGATCAAGCCGCCCAGACTGCCCACGTTGGCCGAGGACAGGCTCAGCTCGGGGTGCCGCTGGTGCAGGAAGTCCCCGAGGAGGTCCAGGCAGAGGTCGTGGCTGCCGATGGCGACGATGGTCCCGGCCACCTCGGCCGGGTCCCGCCACAACTCGACCTCGACTTCGTCCCCTTCGGCCAGGCCCTCGGTGAGGGGCGGGATGCGGACGACGCCGTCCGCCCGGACCAGGGACATGGTCACCCCGGCGCCGCGGGCGATGGGCGTCGCCACCAGGCGGCGGCCGACCCAGCCCAGCTTGACCCGGAGGAACTCCTCGGCCCCGCTGGTCGACATGACCCGCCGGCTGATGGCCGCCCGTTCCTTCGGCCTGACCGTGGCGGGAAGCCCCTGAAGGGCGAAGACCAGCGGCTTGACGAAGAGATCGAAAGCGATGAAGGAAGATACCGGATAGCCTGGCACCCCGATCACCGGCTTGCCACGGGCCACGCCGAGGATGACCGGCCGGCCCGGCTTCATCGCCACCCCATGGACGAGCACCCGACCTATCTGGCCCACGGCCCAGGCGGAGAAGTCCTCGGAGCCGGCCGACGAGCCGGCGTTGAGGACGACCACGTCGGCGGCCTCCAGAGCCTCACCCAAGGCGGCCAGGATGGCTTCGCGGCGGTCGATGACGATCCTCCGCCGGAGTGGCTCCGCCCCCCACTGGCTGACCAGGGCGGCCTGGACGTAGGAATTCGACTCGAGGATGTCGCCCGGCCGCAGCCGTTCGGCCGCCGGGCTCATCGGGTCGACCAGCTCGGTCCCGGTGGGGATGATGGCCACCTTGGGCCGCCGCCGGACCGACACCCCCCTGACCCCGGCGGCCAGCAGGGCTCCGATGTCCATCGAGCGGAGTCGGTGATTGGACGGCAGGACCAACTCCGTGGCCACGATGTCCTCGCCCAGGCTGCGGACGTGCTGCCAGGGAGCGACCGGATTGGCGACCTCAATGCCGTCCGGGTCGACCGGTTTGACGTCCTCGATCATGATCACCGCGTCCGTCCCCGGGGGCAGGGGGTCGCCGGTGTCGACCGGGAAGGCGCCGCTGTCCACGGTCAAGCGCGCCGGTCGGGTCTCGCTGGCGCCGAAGGTCGAGGCGGCCTTGACCGCGTATCCGTCCATCGCCGCCGCGTGGTAGTGGGGGGCCGAAGTGCGGGCGTAGACCGCCTCGGCCAGGACCCGTCCGACCGCCTCGGGGACGGCCACGGTCTCCCCGGGCAGCGGCCGCCAAAGGCCGGCTTCCCGCAGGGCCTCGTTCATCCGACCGAGGGCTTCGTCGATGGGGATCTCCTGGAGGTATATCTCCCGCTTGGCCATGCGCACACCTCATCGTCGAGCCTGATTGGGCGACCGGAGGCCCGCGATGCCCGGCCGGGGCCGCTCCGGATTCGGTCGTCAGGTAAGGGGCCGGACGCTCACTTCTTCCCCCGCCTCGTAGCCCTGACGACCGAGGGGGACACAGACCAGCCCGTCCGCCTGGACCAGGGTGGTGATGAGCCCGGACTTTCCCGGCACCGGCACGGCCCACAGGCCGTCGTCCCTGACCACCAGCCGGACTCGGACGTAGTCCTCGCGGGCCGGCGAGGAAGGGACGTTCTCGGCCAGGCGGGCCCGGATGGACGGGGCCACTGGCCCCTGCTCCGAGAAGACGGACTGCTCCTGAAGGCCGGCCAGGCGGCGCAGGACGGGCCGGACGAAGAGCTCGAAGATGACCATCGCGCTGGCCGGGTGCCCCGGCAACCCGAAGATCGGCCGCGGCGGTGAACCGGCGGCGAGGCCCAAGATGGTCGGTTTCCCCGGTTTGACCGCCACGCCGTGGACGAGCACCCCGGGCGGCCCGAGAGCGTCGATGACCCTGGCCGTGGCGTCCCTGGTCCCGACGGAACTGCCGCCGGAGATGACCACGGCGTCGGCCGCCAGGGCTTCCCGCGCCACCCGCAAGAGTTCGTCGAAGTCGTCCCGGACGATGCCGGCGATGGAAGCCACCGCCCCGGTCTGGGTGGCCAGCGCGGCCAGGCCATAGGCGTTGATGTCCCGGACCTCGCCGGGTCCGGGGGCCCGGTCGGGCGGGACGATCTCGTCGCCGCTGGAGATGACGGCCACCCGCGGACGCCGGAAGACGGCGACCTCGGTGCGCCCGATCCCGGCGAGAGCTCCGATGTCACTGGCCCGCAAGCGCCGTCCACGGTCGAGGACGAGCGCGCCGGCGGTCATATCCTCCCCTCGGACCAGCACGTTCTCCCCTGGCGCCACCGGTCGCTGGACGGCCACCGTGCTCGCGTCAAGCTCCTCGGCGTACTCGACCATGACCACGGCGTCGGCCCCGCCCGGGAGCATCCCCCCGGTCGGAATCCGGACGGCCCTTCCCGACGCCAGGTCCGGGCCGGCGGGAGCGCCCATCCGGACGTCGCCGGCCACGGTCAGCAAGGCCGGCAGAGGCTCAGACGCCCCGAAGGTGTCGGCGGCCCTGACCGCGTAACCGTCGACCGTGGAACGATCAAAACCGGGCACGTCGTCGGCCGCCCGGACCGTCTCGGCCAGGACCCGGCCGATGGCCTCGGTTAAACGGGCCGTCTCGACGGCCGGTTCGGCCGCGGCTAGTTTAGAGTGGTAAAGTGCCGTGGCTTCGGCCACCGACAGGAGCTTCAGCGGACGAACGTTCACGTCTTGGGCCCTCCGTCTGGATTAAACGTCTGGAATCTTCGCCTAGAATACCGTTTCGCCGGCCGCGAAGGCCCGGGCGGCCTCGGTCGCCGGTCGTTCGAAGAAGGCCCCCGCCGGGGCATCTTCGACGAGCCTCCCCTCGGACAGGAAGAGGACCCGATCGGCCAGGCGCCTGGCCTGGAAGAGGTTGTGGGTGACGAGGACGATCGTCCGGCCTTCGGCCCTGAGTCTCTTCAGGAGCCCCTCGATGGCTGAGGCGCTGGCCGGGTCGAGGTTGGCCGTCGGTTCGTCGAGGAGGAAGACCTCCGGCCGGAAGGCCATGGCCCGGGCCAGGGCGACCCGCTGTGACTCGCCGGAGGACAGCCCCTTGGCCGCCCGGGGGGCGAAGCCGACCAGGCCGACCTGGGCCAGGCTCTCCTCGACCCTCGCCCGGACCTCCGGCGACCCGCCGTCCAGACCCCGGAGGCGCAGGCCGTAGGCCACGTTCCCGGCCACCGTCCCCTCGAAGAGCACCGGCCGCTGGAAGATGAAGGCCATCCTTCGGCGCAGGGCCATCCTCTGCCTTTCGGCTCCCCAGCCGGACCCGTTCCCCCACGGCCACGGATGGCCGAAGATAGAGCCCTCGGCCTCCACCGGAGGGTCGATCAGACCGAGGAGTCGGAGGAAGGTGGTCTTCCCGCAACCGTTGGGCCCGAGGACGACGTTGATCCCGCCGCCGGCCAGGGCCAGCGGAGCGCCGTCGCTCGTCAAGTCGAGGGCCAGCCGCCCCCGGCGGTAGGCCTGGGCGAGGCGTTTGACCAAGAAGGTTGGTTCCGCGGTCATGGTCTCTTCTCTCCCGCCGAGGGGGCGACCCGGCCTACCAGTGAGTTGACGACAAAAGCCAGAAGCAACAGGACCAGGCCGAGGGCGATGGCCAGGTCATACCGCCCCTGCCTGGTGTCGAGGACGATGGCCGTGGTCATCACCCGGGTCTGCCCCTGGATGTTGCCGCCGACCAGCATGACCGCGCCGACCTCGGCGATGGCCCGGCCGAAGGCGGCCATGGCGGCCGTCTCGATGGCCCGTCTGGCCTCGCTGATGACGGCCAGGTCGGTCTGCCACCGGCTGGCCCCGAGAGCCATGGCGGTGTCCCTGACCAGACGGTCCTTCTCCCTCACGGCCACCAGAGTCAGCCCGGTGACGATGGGCAGGACCAGGATGAACTGGACGATGACCATGGCCGCCGGGGTGAACAGCAGGCGGGCCCGGCCGAACGGCCCCTGGTTCGAGAGAAGCAGGTAGACCGAGAGCCCGGCAAGGACGGGCGGGAGGCCCATCAGGGTGTTGGTCAGGCGGATCAGAAAGCCCCTACCCCAGATGGGCCGGAAGGCCAGGAGCGACCCCAACGGCACACCGACCAGCGCCCCGAGGGCGCTGGCCGTGCCGGAGACGACGATGGACAGAAAGATGATCCGATAGAGCTCGGGATCGAACCGGATCAGGAGCTGAAACCCCTGGATGATGCCGTTGAGGAGGTCAGACAGGCGAATCCCCGCCGATCTAAGGGGCCCGTGGTGGGAGCCTCATTTGGTCTCCGGATAGAGGAAGAACAGCGGTGAGCCGAACTTGTCCCGGCCGTACTCGGAGATGATCTTCCGGCCCGCGGGTCCGGTGATGTACTTGATGAAGGCCGTGGCGCCCTTATAGTTCACGTTCGGGTGGGCCTTCGGGTTGACGGCGATGACCCCGTAGGGGTTGTAGAGAGCCTTGTCCCCCTCGACCAGGATGGGCAGGTTGAGCTTGTCCTTCAGGTTGAGGTAGGTCGCCCGGTCGGTGAGCGTGTAGGCCGCCTTCTCGCCGGCCATCCGGAGGACGTCGGCCATGCCGGCGCCGGCGCTCAGGTACCACGTCCCGGCCGGTTTGACGCCCGCCGCCGTCCAGAGGTCCTTCTCCTTGACATGGGTCCCGGAGTTGTCGCCGCGGGAGATGAAGGTGGCCTTGGCCGCGGCCCCGGCCGCGGCCAGCTTGGCCATGGCGTCGGCCGCCTTGGCCGAACCCTTGATCCCGGCCGGGTCGGCCGCCGGCCCGACGATGACGAAGTCGTTGTACATTACATCTTTTCGGTCGATCCCCTGGCCGTCGACGACGAACTGGTCCTCGGCCTTGCGGGAGTGGACCAGGAGGACGTCGGCATCGCCCTTGCGACCGGTCTCCATGGCCTGCCCCGACCCCTGGGCGAGGACCTTGACCTTGATCCCTCCGGCCTTCTCGAAGGCCGGGATGAGCACCTCCAGCAGGCCGGAGTCCTGGGTGCTGGTGGTCGTTGCCAGGGTCAGGGTCGAGCCGGGCTTGGCGTAGCTGCGGTAACCGATGAAGACCAGGGAAGCGACGAGGACGACGGCGACGACGGCGATGGCGATGGCGCGGGTTCGGCTCTTTGACCGGTTTTCCACGGTGGTTCAGTCCTTTCACTGGCTGTCCTTGGAACACAGCCATACAACCCCCGGCATCCGCGCTGGAAAGGACTAAACGGTCCCGGTCCCTACCGGAAGCAACCCAACTGGCATCGGCTGATCCTGACCCCGAGCCGGTCGGCGGCCTCGCCGACGGCCAGCCGGGAGACCTTCATCTCCTCGGCGATCTTGAAAGCGACGGCGCAGGGAAGCTTACCGTCCTCGGCCCCCTCCCGGACGCGGGCCTCGATGGCTTCGTTGCCTTCCGTGCGGGGCTTGGGCTTGCTTTCCCGCTTGCCCTCTTGGTCTTGGCTCAACAATCGTTCACCTCCCGGGACCCATTTTGCTCGGCGCGGCCGCGAAAAAAGACCAGGTTCCGCTCGCGGCGAGGACCCGGTCTTTCAATCGAAGCGACCACGGCCTCTCCTTTCCAAGCGCGGGAGGCTTACCGGTCGCCCGGCAAACCCTAGCCCACCATGCCTGATGGGCGCCGGCCCAGACGCCTGCGTGAGGAGTCCGAGCTCGGAGAGTTGTATGCAGTTGCTATTAGGGTTCTCCACGGCTTTGAAAATCCCTGCTGCGAGATGACTTAGTTCTTTCTGTTCATCTACCCTTGAATTCCGGCTTGCGTTTGGCGAGGAAGGCGCCCATCCCTTCGCGTTGGTCGTCCGTGGCGAAGCACTGAGCGAACAATTCAGCTTCATAGGCCAGGCCGTCGGCCAGGTCGAGGTCGAGCCCCCGGTTGATGGCTTCTTTAGCCAGACCGATGGCCACCGGGGCCTTCGAGGCGATCAGGGTGGCCACTTCGTTGGCCCGCTCCATCAGCTTCTCCGGCGGGACGACCGCGTCGACCAGCCCGATCTTCTCGGCCGCGGCCGCGTCCAGGGCGACCGCCGAAAAGATGAGTTCTTTGGCCTTGCCCCGGCCGACCAGCCTGGCCAGGCGCTGAGTGCCCCCGAAGCCGGGCAGGATCCCCAGGTTGACCTCGGGCTGGCCGATCTTGGCCTTCTCCGAGGCGATCCGGATGTCGCAGGCCATCGCCAGTTCGCAGCCGCCCCCCAGGGCGTAGCCGTTGATGGCGGCGATGACCGGCTTCGGCAGGTTCTCGATGGCGGCCGTAACGGCCTGACCGAAGCGCGAGAAGTCGCGACCTTCCCGGACCGAGAAGTCCTTCATCCCGGCGATGTCGGCCCCGGCCACGAAGGCCTTCTCGCCGCCGCCGGTGATGATCAGGACGCGGGCCTCCGGGTCGTCGCCGAACTCCTTCACCCCGGCCAAGATTTCTTCCAGGACCTTGCGGTTCAATGCGTTGAGGGCCTGGGGCCGATCGATGGTCAGGACGGCCACGGCCCCTTCCCTCTCCAGGCGGACGAATTCACCGTTCACTTGAAACGATGCCCCCCTCGGCTCAGGCAGACGGCCCCCCGCCGGACTTACCGCCGCGCGGTCGGTCGGACTGCCGCTTCTGTCTTAGCCTTTCCCGAACCTCCTGGTCTTTCCTCTCCTGCTGCCGCCGCTCGCGCTGGTTGCCCGCGGTCAGGATCCAGAGGCCGATGACGGCCACGGTGAAGCCCGGCCACGGCCCGGGGGCTCGCCAGAAGAAGACGATCGCCCCCCCCGCCAAGGCCAACACCAGACCCACGACACGCATGTTCAGCTTGACCGGCTTCACCGCCAAGACCCCCCGCGTCCGGCCGGCTAGCGGGCCGGCTGATAGTCGTAGAAGCCCTTGCCGCTCTTCTTCCCGAGGTAACCGGCCTTGACCAGCTTCCGCAGGAGCGGGCACGGCCGGTACTTGGAGTCGGAGAAGCCCTCGTAGAGCACCTCGAGGATGTACAGGACGGTGTCCAGCCCGATCAGGTCGGCCAGGGCCAGCGGCCCCATGGGGTGGTTCATCCCGAGCTTCATCACGTTGTCGACCGCCTCGGGGGTGGCCACGCCCTCGTAGACGCAGTAGATGGCCTCGTTGATCATCGGGATGAGGATGCGGTTGGCGACGAAGGCCGGCGAGTCGTTCACCGGCACCGGGGTCTTGCCCAGCTTCTTGGACAGGTCCATAACCGCCGCGAAGGTCTCATCGGAGGTCTGCAGGCCGCGGATGACCTCGACCAGTTGCATCAGGGGGACCGGGTTCATGAAGTGCATCCCGATGACCTTGTCCGGCCGCTTGGTGACCGCGGCCACCTCGGTGATAGGCAGGGATGAGGTATTGGTCGCCAGGATGACCCCCAGCCGGCAGACCTTGTCCAGCTCGGTGAAGATCTCCCGCTTGACCTCCATCTTCTCGACGGCCGCCTCGACGACGAAGTCGGCCCCGGCGGCCAGACCGAGGTCGGTGGTGCCCTTGATCCGGGCCATCGCCGCCTCCTTGTCCGCCTGGACCAGTTTGCCCTTGTCGACGCCGCGGGCCAGGTTCCTGTCGATGACGCTGAGGCCCTTCTGGACGAAACCGTCGGTGATGTCGCGGATGATCACGTTGAACCCGGAGACCGCGGCCACTTGGGCGATACCCCCGCCCATCTGGCCCGCGCCGATGACCATGATCGTCTTGACGTCCACTGCCGGTCACCCTCCCTAGCCGCTTTTCAGCCGACCTTGAACACCGTGGCTTCACCCTGCCCGCCGCCGCTGCAGATGCCGACCAGGCCGATGCCGCCGCCCCGGCGCCGCAGCTCGTAGATGGCGGTCATCAGGATGCGGGCGCCGCTGGCCCCGATGGGATGGCCGAGGGCGACCGCGCCGCCGTTCACGTTGACTATTTCGGGGTCCCACCCGCCCAACTTGATGGCGGTCAGGGTGACGGCCGCGAAGGCCTCGTTGAACTCGACCAGGTTGACGTCCTTGGGCTGCAGACCGGCCTTCTTCAGGGCCTGCATCCCGGAAAGGTGCGGAACGGTGTGCAGGTAGGGCGGGTCTTGGGAGACGGCGCCCTGCCCGAGGATGGTGGCCAGGGGCTCGAGGCCGAGCCTGTGGGCCCGCTCCTCGCTCATGACGACGACCGCCGAGGCCCCGTCGGAGATGGGCGGCGCGTTGCCCGCCGTGACCAGGCCGTCCTTCTCGAACACCGGCGGCAGGCCGGAGATCTTCTCCAGGGTGGAGTCGGCCCGCGGGCCCTCGTCGGTATCGAAGACGACGGCCGGACCCTTGCGCCGCGGGATGGTGACGGGAGCGATCTCCTCCTTGAACTTGCCGTCCTTGATCGCCTTGATCGACCGCAGGTGGCTCCGGTGGGACCACTCGTCCATCATCTGGCGGGTGATCCCGAACTCGACCGACACGCGACCGCCGTGGATGCCCATGTGGCAATTGTGGATGGCACACCACAGCCCATCGTGGACCGTGGCGTCGATGATCGAGCCGTCCCCCAGCCGGTACCCGAAGCGGGCCTTGGGTAGCAGGTAGGGGCCTTGCGACATGTTCTCCATGCCGCCGGCCACGAGGATCTCGGCGTCGCCGGCCCTGACCATCAGGTCGGACAGGTTGACCGCCCGGAGGCTTGACGCGCAGACCTTGTTGATCGTGTCGGACGGGACGGTCGTCGGCAGCCCGGCCTTGATCGTCGCCTGACGCGACGGAACCTGGCCGCTCCCGGCCTGCACGACCTGACCCATGTAAACATAATCGATCTCCGGGCCCTTGAGCCCGGCCCGCCGGACGACCTCCTTGATGACGTGGCCACCGAGGTCGACGGCGGGGACGTCCTTGAGGGCCCCACCGAACCCTCCGAATGGTGTTCTCGCTGCAGCAACGATGACGGCGCGAGGCACGGGCATCCTCCCCTTCATTTGTCGCGTTGTGGGCCGTCCCCTGTGGGCCCGGCCGCTGTGGGACTAGTTCGCGGGGCTGGTTTCCTAATCCTTCCGGGTCGGCCGCCAGGAATCCGGCAGGGGCCAGGGACGTGGTCCGTTGGTAGCCGGGGCAAGGGTGGCCGGTTGACAAACTTATCGTCGATTTCTGTCAATCTTTGACAGGATAGGGAGGACCTCCCTGAGAAAAACCTCGTCCGTGAAGGAGGGAGCACGTTGGAGCTATTGACCGAGAGAATCTTCGTCGTCGAGAAGAAGCATCACGAGGGGCAGCGGCTGCGGGTCCTGCGCTACGGGCTGTTCTGTGACCGGACGGTCCACGGGGGATCGTTCTTTTACATCAAGGCCCACTCCCAGCTATGGGAAGGCTCGGTCCTGGTCCGTGAGGCCTTTGAGACGGCCGGGGGGCTGGGCCGCAACCGCCCCCAGGCGATGCAGGTCTTCGCCCGGATCTGCGAGGTGCGCCGGCCGGTGTTACCGGAGCATCTGCCGGAGGTGATTCGAGACATCAGCTACACCGTCGTCAGTCGGCGCACTCGGGGGCAGCGGTCAATCGGACCCGGGCCGGCCCTGGTCTCCAGAAGAAAGGGCCGGCGGGCCCGGCTCGACGAACGTGCCGGCCGACCGCGCACCGGTCCACCCGCCAGGGGGCGGGTGATTTACCTGCCCACCGCCGGCCGGAAGCCCGAGGGCCAGCCGGGGGTCGCCGCGGAAGCCGTCGCGACCCACCCAGCCCCAGAGTCCCCCGGGAGCCCCGGCGAGCCCTGAGAAGACGGCCATCGACAACGGCCGCCGACAAGGAAAGGCCGGGTCATAGGGTTCCCGGCCCGGATGTCGAATATCTCCGACAATGAACCTGGCCGTCATCGCTCGAAAGGGGCTCCAGACGTTGACCGACCTCGGACACGTTCTACGCCGGCTGCGGAAAAGCAAGCGGATGAGCATCTACGACGTGGAGAAACGGACCGGCCTCCACTTCTCATCGATCAGCAAGTACGAGCGCAATGAGCGCCTGCCGAGCCTGCAGGTCCTGAAGGAACTGGCTGAGCTCTACGGGGTGCCCCTGGGAAACCTGGTCTTCCAGGAGACCACGGCGGACATCCCGCCGGAGAGCTTGGCCGCGGCCGCCCTCCTTGTCCGGCGGCCAGACCTTGCCGAGCTGTTCCGCCTCCTCCAAGAGCTTTCACCAGAGCAGGCCGCCGGGGTGCGGAACCTCATCCGGGCCTTCCTGGGCGGGGACACCGGGCCGGCGACGGACGCGGATGCCTAGCCGATCCGCTCGACCGACGTGTAGATATTCATCCGCCGCCCCCGGACGAAACCGACCAGGGCCAGGTTCAACCGGACGGCCAGGTCGACGGCGAGCGAGGTCGGGGCCGAACGCGAGGCGATGACGGCGAGGCCGGCACGGGCGGCCTTCAGGACGATATCCGAGGAGATACGGCCGGTGACCATCAGGAAGCTCGGGCCATCCCCGGCTTCGGCTAAGGGCTCACGAAGCAGGCTCCCGACCACCTTGTCGACGGCGTTGTGGCGGCCGATGTCGTCCCTGCCCACAAGGGGGGCGCCGGTGGAGGCACAGAGGACGGCTGTGTGCACCCCGCCGGTCTCGCGGAACAGCCCCGACCGAGTCTGCAGGTCGCGGGCCGCCGTCAAGATGGCTTCTTTGGCCAAGCCGCGGCCGTGCCGGCCGCCGTCGCCCGGTTGAGATAAAGGTTTGATCTGGAGGGCATCGAGGGCTTTGTAGAAGTCGCCCCCACCCTGACCGCATCCCGTGGCGACGACTCGCCGCGCGTACAGCCGGTCCGCCAGCGAGATCGGTCGCCGCAGGCTTACCATGGCCGCGCCGGCGGCGGCGGCGATGCCGAGTTCCGCGAGATCGTCCAGGCCGACGATGAGCCCCTCCCCGTGCAGGAACCCGACCACCAAATCCTCGAGGTGCTCAGGAGTGCACAGAAGGGTAGCCAGCTCCGTATCATTCAGGTGAACGGTCAGGGGATACTCCACGGCCACTTGGTCCGGCCGCCGGACCCGCCCGGACCCATCGCAAGCTTCGATCATCAAGGCCTTCGACGCAGGGACTGAAGCCATTGGCCTTCGGTCCTTTCTTTACGGTCTTCAGGGAGCCCTTCGGGAGGATTTTGGTCCGGTGCGTTGGGTCCGGTGGCCCGGCGCCGCGGGTTCGGTGCCTTGGGGCCGCCTCCTCGGGGGCGTGGTCGCTGACTAGTTCGCCGCCCCACGGGCGATTCCCCCGTGAACCTGGCGGACATGACGACCCTAGAGCGATCGAATACCCGATTTGATGAGCAAGCCTGTCACCTTCATCAACTCACCCGAGGTCAGACGAGGGTACGGACCGCTCATCCGGGCCATCCTGGCCCACTTCTGCCTCATCTCAATCCACCCGTTCGCCGGCGGAAACGGTCGCACTTCCCGGGCGGTTGAGGCCCATCTCCTGTATCAGGCGGGCAACAGGAAGAGATCTTTCAACACGTCCGCAGAGTCCTCTCTGGAGACGTTTACCTGGAAGCGGTCAGAAACGGGGAGATCAACACCGGAGGCTTGACCATTATGGGATTAGGGCGAACCTGGACCTCATGAATCGTAAGCGGCCGGCCTAGGTGAAGCCCCCCAAGCAGCCTTGGGGGGCTTCTTCATGGCCGGGATTGAGGTCCTTACGCGTACTTCTTCAGCACCTCGGCAATCTTTTTCGGGGTCAGCCGGCCGTAGGTGGTGGCGTTGACCATCATCGCCGGGGATAGGCCGCAGGCCCCGAGGCAGGCCACCCGCTCGAAGGTGAAGCGCCGGTCGCCGGTGGTCTCGCCGGGCTGGATCTTCAGCTCGTCGGCCACGGCGTCGAGGATCTTCTCGCCGCCCCGGACATGGCACGCCGTCCCCAGGCAGACGCGGACGATGTTGCGCCCCCGCGGGGTCAGGTGGAACTGGGCGTAGAAGGTGGCCACGCCAAAGACCTTCGACTCGGGCACCTTCAGGAACTTGGCAATCCGGCCGACCGCCGGTCGGGGCAGGTAGCCATAGGCTTCCTGGGTCTGTTGGAGGATGGGGATCAGGGGGCCCTTGGCCCCGCGGTACTTCTCGAGGATCTTCTCCAGCGGGCCGCCGTCAAAGGCCGGCCCTTCAGCCGTCGCGTCGGGCCCGTGGCCCAGGTTGACGTCCTTCTCGACCGCGCTCACCGGCGCCCACCTCCCGCGGCCGCGACCTGCTTGGCCGCCGCCTGTCCTTCACCGGCCGCGCTTTGGGCCGCCGCTTTCTCGACCGCCCAGGCCGGGGCCTCGGCCTTCTCCAGCTTCACCGCGGCCACCTTGAACTCGGGGATCTTAGCCCTTGGGTCGACGGCCGGGTTGGTCAGGACGTTGGCCGCCGCCTCGGCGAAGTGGAAGGGCATGAAGACGACCCGCCGGCCGGTCATGCCGGTGACCTTGACTCTGGTCACCACGCTGCCGCGCCGCGAGGTCACCTTGACCCAGGCATGGTCCTCCAAGCCGTAATCGGCGGCCGTCTCCGGATTGACCTCGATGTAGCCCTCGGGCCTGATCCAGTTGAGCCCCTTGGAGCGCCGGGTCATCGTCCCGGTGTGGTAGTGATAGAGGATCCGGCCGGTCGACAGGACCAGCGGGTACTCGGCGTCGGTGCCCTCGGCCGCCGGGCGGTAGTCGATCGTCGCAAATTGGCCCAGACCGCGGCTGAACTTCTCGCGATGGAGGACCGGCGTGCCCGGATGCTCACGGTTCGGGACGGGCCACTGGAGGCCCTTGTTGAAAGCGTCCCCGCCCTCGGCCAAGCGGTCCCAGCGGACTCCGCCGTAGATCGGGGTGAGGTCGGCGACCTCGTCCATGACCTCGGCCACCGAGTTGTAGTTCCAGTCCAGGCCGAGGCGCCGTCCGACGTCGCGGAGGATCTGCCAGTCGGGCCGGGCTTCGCCCGGGGCCGCGGTGGCCGTCCGGAACAGTTGGACCCGGCGCTCGGTGTTGGTGAAGGTCCCGTCCTTCTCGGCGAAGCAGGCTCCGGGCAGGACCACGTCGGCCAGCTTGGCCGTCTCGGTCAGGAAGATGTCCTGGACGACCAGGAAATCGAGGTGGCCCAGAGCCTCCTCGACGTGCCGGAGGTCCGGGTCGGAGACCATCGGGTTCTCGCCCATGATGTAGAGGCCCTTGAGGTCGCCGTGGGCGGCCGCGTTCATTATCTCGGTGACCGTGAGACCGACCTTATCGTCGAGCCTGGCCCCCCAGGCCTTCTCGAACTTGGCCTTCAGGTCGGGGTTGGTGACCGCCTGATAGCCCGGGAAGACATTCGGCAGCGCGCCGACGTCGCAGGCCCCCTGGACGTTGTTCTGGCCGCGGAGCGGGTTGACCCCGGTCCCCTCGCGCCCGATGTTCCCGGTGAGCATGGCCAGGTTGGCCACGGTTTGGACGTTGTCGGTGCCCGTCGTGTGCTGGGTGATCCCCATCGAGTAGATGATCGCCGCCCGCCCCGCCTTGGCGTAGGCCCTGGCGGCCTCGACGATCAGCCCGGCCGGCACACCGCACAGGCTCTCGACGTACTCGGGCGTGAACTTCTCGACCGCCGTCTTGAGGGCCTCGAAGTTCTCGGTGCGGCTCTCGACGAAGCCCTTGTCGTAAAGGTCCTCGCGGAGGATGACGTGCATGAGCCCGTTGAGGAGGGCGACGTCGCTCCCCGGAATCTGCTGCAGGTGGAGGTCGGCCAGCTCGGCCAAGTCGACCCGGCGCGGGTCGACGACGATCAGCTTGGCCCCGTTGCGCTTGGCCTTCTTGACCTGCATGCCGATGACCGGGTGGGCCTCGGTGGTATTCGAACCGATGACGAAGACGCAGTCGGACTGGGCGATGTCGTCGATGGAGTTGGTCATCGCCCCGCTCCCGAAGGAGAGGGCCAGGCCGGCCACCGTGGAGGCGTGGCACAGACGGGCGCAGTGGTCGATGTTGTTCGTCCCGAAACCCTGCCGGACCAGTCTCTGCATGAGGTAGTTCTCTTCGTTGGTGCACTTGGCCGAAGACAGGCCGGCCAGAGTGCCGGGGCCGCCGGTCTTCTTCAGCTCAGTGAAACGGCGGGCAATCAGGTCCAGGGCCTCATCCCAGGAGACCTCGACGAACTCGCTGTCGCGGCCGGCCTGGCCGGTCTGGCCCTCGAGGACGCCCTTGCGGACGAGCGGCCTGGTCAGCCGGTCCGGGCTCTGGATGAACTCCCAGCCGAAGCGGCCCTTGACGCAGAGCTTGTTGTGGTTGGCGGGGCCATCGGCCGGCTCAACGCCGACGATCCGCCCCTCCTTGTTGAAGAGCAGCTCGAACCGGCAGCCGACGCCGCAGTACGGGCAGACCGTTCGGGCCCGCCGGAGCTCCCACGGCCGCCCCTGGCCGATGCGGGTCCTGGGCTGCAGGGCGCCGGTCGGACAGACGGTCACGCAGTTGCCGCAGAAGACGCAGGGCGACTCTTCCAGGGGGACGTCGTAGGACGTCGCCACCTTGGCCTTGAAGCCGCGCCAGGCGTAGTCGACGGCGCCCACGCCCATGCTCTCGGCGCAGGTCCGGATGCACCGCCCGCAGACGATGCACTTGTCGTGGTCGCGGATGAAGAAGGCGTTCGTGTCGTCCGGCTTGAAGTGCTTGCGCTCGCCGGCATAGGTGTCCTGCCGGGCGCCGTAGATGTAGGCGTACTCCTGAAGCTTGCAGTCGCCGTTCTTCTCGCAGGTCAGGCAATCCTGCGGGTGGTTGGCCAGGAGCAGTTCGAGGGTCATCTTCCGGTACTTCCGGATCTTCTCCGTGTTCGTCCGGACGACCATCCCCTCGGCCACCGGGGTGGCGCATGAAGCCGGCAGGCCGCGCATCTTCTCGATCTCGACGATGCACAGGCGACAGGCGCCGACGGACGTCAGCTCAGGGTCGTAGCAGAGGCGCGGGATGTCGAGGTCGAGCTGCTTCGCGGCCTCCAGGACGTTGGTTCCGGCCGCGACGCTGACGGGCTTGCCGTCGATATTCAGGTTGAGCATCTTGATTTCCGTCATCTCGCTCCCCTCCTACTCTCGGATGACGGCGCCGAACGGGCAGACCTGCTCGCAGGTCCCGCACTGGGTGCACTTGGCCTGATCGATCACGTGGGCGATCTTCTTCTCGCCACTGATCGCCTGCTGGGCGCAGGAGCGCTTGCAGATCAGGCAGGCCTTGCACTTGTCGGCGTCGATCCGGTATTTGATCAGAGCCTTGCAGACGTGGGCCGGGCACTTCTTGTCGACGATGTGGGCCAGGTACTCGTCACGGAAGTACTTCAGGGTGGTCAGGACCGGGTTCGGGGCCGTCTGGCCGAGGGCGCAGAGGGACGTCTCCTTGACCATCTGGGCCAGCTCGGCGAGCTTGTCGAGGTCCTCGACCTGACTCTTGCCCTCGGTGATCCGGGTGACGATCTCGTACATCCGCTTCGTGCCTTCGCGGCATGGGGTGCACTTACCACACGACTCCGATTGGGTGAAGTTCAGGAAGAACTTGTTGAAGTCGACCATGCAGGTCGTCTCATCGACGACGACGAGGCCGCCCGAGCCCATGATCGCCCCGGTGGCGGCCAGCGACTCGTAGTCGACGGGGGTATCCATCAGCTTGGCCGGGATGCAGCCGCCCGACGGGCCGCCGATCTGGACGGCCTTGAATTCCTTGTCGTCCTTGATCCCGCCGCCGACGTCGTAGATGATCTCCCGCAGGGTGATCCCCATCGGCACCTCGGCCAGGCCGGTGTTCTTGATCCGGCCGGTCAGGGCGAAGACCTTGGTCCCCTTGGACTTCTCGGTGCCGATGCCGGCGTACCAGCCCGACCCGTTGAGGATGATCTGGGGGACGTTGGCCCAGGTCTCCACGTTATTGATGTTAGTCGGCCGGCCGAACAGTCCGCGGTTGGCCGGGAACGGCGGCCGCGGGCGCGGCATCCCGCGCTCACCCTCGATCGAGGCCATCAGGGCCGTCTCCTCACCGCAGACGAAAGCCCCGGCCCCTTCTTTGATGTGCAGTTCAAAGCGGTAGTCGGTGCCGAGGACATGCGGCCCCATCAGGCCGCGCTCGGTGGCCTGTTCGATGGCCAGCTCGAGCCGCTTGATGGCCAGCGGGTACTCGGCCCGGCAGTAGATATAGCCTTCATCAGCGCCGATGGCGTAGGCCCCGATGATCATCCCCTCGATGACCGCGTGCGGGTCACCCTCGAGGACGCTACGGTCCATGAAGGCCCCGGGGTCGCCCTCGTCGGCGTTGCAGATGATGTACTTCTTCGAACCCGCCGCCTTGGCGGCGAACTCCCACTTCAGGCCGGTCAGGAACCCGGCGCCTCCGCGGCCGCGGAGGCCCGACTTCTTGACCTCGTCGATGACCTCGGCCGGCTTCATCGTCGCCAGGACCTTGGCCATGGCCCGGTACCCGTCCCGGTCGAAGTACTCTTCGATCTTCTCCGGGTCGATAATCCCGCAGTTCTTGAGAACGATCCGCTTTTGCTTCTTGTAGAAGTCGACGTCCAGGTACGGGTTGAACTCGTCGATGATCGTCCCGGCGACCCACTCCCCGATCGGCTGGCCGCCGGCCACGTGCTGCTCGACGAGGCGGGGGACCATGTCCGGGGTGACCCGGGCGTAGGTGATCCGCGGGGCGCCCTTCTGGACCACGTCGACCAGCACTTCCTGCTCGCACATGCCAATGCATCCGACCGAAACCAGGTCGGCGCCGACCCCGCGCCGCTTCAGCTCGGCGGCAATGGCATCGTAGACTTCCTGACCACCGGCGGCGATGCCGCACGTGCCGAGGCCGACGATGACCGTCGGCCGGCCCAGGCG
>DASXUT010000174.1 GCA_036504675.1 Bacillota bacterium
ACGTTGGATCCTTCCTTGAGATTGTTGCATCACGCGGCTACCTGAAGAACCCTGTCGAGGACTTAATAGAGGCCGTTTGCAATCGGCTGAGGACCGGGATTCCAATCGCCTTCCAAACATACAGACCAAAGAATGAAAACGGCTTTAACGACACCGTAAGTGCGCTCCTGGGCACAGAACAAGCCCGGTTTGAAAGAGAACATCCTGCGGTGAAATTCGCGCTTGCCCATTCGATCCCTGACCATTCGTCCGCTGAAGCTGACTTGTTCATTGAATCCAAGTACATTAGAGCTTCTACGTCTCCCAGCAAGGCAACGGAAGGTATGGCTGCCGACTTAATCAAGTACCCTTCGGATGTTCATGTGTTATTTATTGTGTATGATCCTGATCGTGGAATCCCGTCCGATACGGAGTTCATTTCGGACTTCCAAAGCAAGGGGAGAAACACGGTTTGCATCGTTAGGTAGGTTCATTGTGGGGTTGGCAAAGGTGTTCTACCCTTTTAAGATCAGCCTATCTTATTAAGGAAGGGGTTCTTCCCGACAGTAGAAACCCCGGGCTTTCCCCTCAACGCATTCCATCTGGCCGCAGCTCGAGAAGCAAGGGAGGCAGCCCTGAGGCGCCTCCCCTTTTGACTCACCGCTGTCAGCCTGGCCAACACCCATGCTTCGACAGTAGCCTCCTCAGTTGCTGGTAGAGCTCCGGGTGAAAGCACAGCGATGCCGGGTGATCAGAAACCACGCCGTCGACGCCCAGCCCCTCCGGGCCGGCGACGTGGATGAGCGCGGCCGCAGGGTCGTACCAGACCCGGACCGTGAACTCGATGCTGCGCTCGTCTGTATTGAGCGTGGCTCCCACAACCGTCTTGACCTCCCTTTGGCGGTTCTGTGGAGCCTTTCTTCCCGACAGGCAGCCGCCTCCTTCGGGCAGTATACGGAAGATAGGCTGATTTGTGTCTACCCTCATCATGACCTGTGGAATAGACAGGGGAACGGGCCACGACCTGTTCCCTTCTTCCTTACGAGCTCAAGGTTCCCTAGCCTGGTCGTCTGTCCTGGCCGGAGAGTCGAAACAGGCAGCGTGTGATGACACTCGATGACGCTTTTACCCAGAGCCCATAGGCCGTGGCGTCCCCGCGCGTCCTGCGGCGGTTGATCCCGACCTTCAAGCCCCAGTCGTTGACCTGTTCGTAGGTGATCCCGACCCCGTCGTCATCGATCACCATCTTGTGTCCGAGGTCCTGGATCTCTCCGCCGGACTTCTGGGCGAGGTAAGTGTTGAAGGGCGGGGCCAAGAACGGCTTCTCCTGTCGTCAGACCTTTCGTTCGAATGGCGGGGACAAGGAGGGCCGGGGTTTGCAGGAGACTCGGCATTTTCGCAGAATGCGGAGCCTCGGAGGGATGAAGGTGGTCGCCGCCGGTTACATCCGGGTCTCCAGGGACAAGTCCAAGCACGGCAAGGTCAGGGTCGAGGAGGTCATCAGTCCTGAGACTCAGCGGGAGTTCTTTGTCCGCTACGCTCAGATCCGCGGCTGGGACCTCCCGGCAGACCGGATCATCGAGGACCTCGACTACTCCGGGTACCGGATCCACTACTCGAAGCGGCCGGGCCTCATGGAACTCATGCGCCTGGCCGACCAGGGCAAGCTCCAGTTTCTCCTGATCTACAAGATCGCCCGACTCTCCCGACGTCTCCGCGAGTTCCTGGAGATCTACGAGTACTTCGAAAAACGCGGGGTCGCGGTCATCTCGGTCACCGAGAGCGTGGACACATCAACCCCCTACGGCCGGGCCGCCCTGAACATGCTCGCCGTCTTCGCGCAGCTCCAGTCCGAGGAGCTGGGGGAGTACATCTCCAACACCAAGAAGACCCAGGCCAACCAGGGCATCGTCCCGGGGACACCACCGTCATACGGAATCGTCCGCAAGGGCGGGAAGATCCTGAAGCACCCCGGGCAGTTCCCCCACCTCGAGGAGATGTTCCGCCTGGCCGCCGCCGGCATGTCGGCCGTCCAGATCCGAAAGGCCCTCGAGGATGCCGGCGCCCCACCGTTCAAGGGGACGATCTGGCACGACAAGGTAATCCGGGACATCCTCCGCAACCCGCTCTACATCGGCAAGTTCCGCTTCGGCGGCCAGGTCCTCGACGGCAAGCACGAGCCCCTCATCGACCCGAAAGTCTGGCACCAGGCGCAGCGCGAACTCGACAGCCGGAAGCAGACCCAGGCGGACCGCCACCACCGGCTCCTCTCGGGTCTGATCGTCTGCGGCAGGTGCGGTGCCCTCTATAACGTCCACTACGGCGGCGGCCACGCGAGGCGGGTCTCCTACCAGTGCCGCCGGCGGTTCCGCCCGGGCTGCAAGTCCCTCCGGGTCGATGCGGTCTCGCTCGAGGTGGCCGTCTCGGCCAGGATCAAGGCGCTGGTCACGAACGAGGCCATCCTGAAACGCGCCGAGCGCCGCCTCGAGGCCCAGGCACCCAAGGCGGCACAGACCCTCGAAAAAGACAAGCGCCGCCTCGAGGCCCACCTGGGGAGCCTGAAAGCGGCCATCTCGACTCTCTTTGACGACTACCACCTGCGCAGGATCGTCACCGCCACGCAGTTCGGCGAGAGGAACAAGGAGTACCTCGCGGCCGCCCAGTCGGCGGAGGCCGAGCTCGCCCTGGTGAACGAGAAGCTTTCGAACTCCCGTTTCGAGGCTGAGGAGTTCGCCTCTAACCGGGCAGCCCTGGCCGGCCTCGTCGAAGTCTGGGGCAGGATCCCCCACGAGGAGATCCGCGAGCTCCTCGCCCGGGCCGGCGTCCACGTCACCGTCAGGCCCGACGGCGCCGTCCTGTCAGCCTTGGGTGTCGAAGAAGTCCTACCGGGATACTCGCACATCTCCACGCTCTTCTTCGGCGACCATGTCGACGACCTCCACCACCAGGGCCCTCTGTGGAGCAAGGCCCAGGCGGATTTCCTGCTCGCCAACTGGAACGCACATGACGCCAATTGGATTGCCGACCAGATCGGCCGGACGGAGCGCGGCGTCCGACAGAAGGTGTGGAACCTCCGCCGGGAAGGCAGGCTGAAGCTGAAGAGGATCATCTCGACGAAGGCCCAGTAGCCGAGGCCCCGGGGGCCCGCGTCCCGGGTTCAGATGATTATTCCGGGGGCATATTGAAGTGAGGTTCATGCCATTCTGCCCCTCGACCACCCGGACATCGTGAACCACGAACTCATCATCAAGGGTCACCGAGGCGACTGCCTTCATCTTTCCGTCGGGAAGAACCTTACGGACCCGGACATCGGTCACCTGCATGCGGAAGCCACCACCCTTTGACAAATTTTCCCATTAGGGTGGTGGCCAGGTTTCGCCTCGATATGCCATTTTCCTCCAGCCTTTGGCGGGCCGGGTCGACTTTCGTTCGACATGACCCCGGGGTGGGCCGTCGGCCGCTCCCCCCTCGCCGCCCCCTCAGCGCGGAGCCTGGCCTTCTCCCCCGACCACCCAATCCGCCGGTCTCACTTCGATCCTTCTCTTGACCTCGTCGACCCGATCGAGGACGGTGAGCGCGGTAAAATGGTCAATCCGTTTGGTCCGCGGCTCGGCGGCAGCCACCAGCACCCCCGTACCGACGACCTCGGCCTCGAACTCGGCCATCAGGTCGACCGTCCCCCGGGCGGTACCGCCGGCCCGCATGAAGTCGTCGATGAAGATGACCCTGGCCCCTCGCGGCAGCGCCCGCTTGGAAAGGGACATCGACTGGATCCGCCGATCGAAGCCCGACAGGTAGTTGATGCTCACCGCCGTCCCCTCGGTGACCCGGGCGTCGCGCCTGAGGATGACCATGGGCAATCCAAGGTAGTGGGCCGTCATCAGGGCGAGGGGAATGCCCTTGGTCTCGACGGTCAGGACGAAACCGGGGTCGAGGCTCCGGAAGCGGGTGGCGAACATCTCACCGACGCGGCTGGCAATGGACGGCGAGAAGATGAGATCGGTCATGTAGAGAAAGCCGCCCGGCAGGATCCGGTCGGGCGTTTTCAACTGCTCGCACAAGCCTTCGACGAATGTTCGTCCGTCCTGTCCGGAGGTCTCTGGGAGGTACTTAACCCCGCCGGCGGCTCCGGCGAAGGTCTCCACGCGGCCGAGCCCGAACCGGTCGAGACTGTCCTTGATAATGGCCAGGTCCTCGCTGATGGTCGACTTGGCGGCCCCGAACAGGTCGGCGAAGTGGGTCAGCGAGAAGAGGGTCGACGGCCTGTCCACCAGGGTCTTGACCATCGCCGCCAGGCGTTCGCTGCGCCGCAGTTTGTCCACGGACACTCCCCCTCTGAGGGCCGTCTCAGGTTTCCCGAACAATATCTGCCACTTGGGCTGTTTTGATCCATGTTATTCGCGGCGGGCCTGAGAAACCCTGCCTCCCAAAGATACGTCGAAGGCGGGGCATGTGACCCCGCCCTCAAGACTTGCGTTGTCGCACCTTGTCGATTTGGGTCGGTTATTCGGATGATATGGTCATCCAGCCCCTAACGTTTGGCCCCCGACAGAACCTGGGTGGCCAGCTCAAAGTCGCTCGGCTTGTCGACATCGAGGCCGATCTCCGCCTCTCGGCAAGGGATGGCCGCTCCTGAAAGTTCGAAGTTCTTGCAGATGACCTTCTCCAGTTCCTTCAGGGACAGCCGGTTCAGGAGCAACTTGAGGACAAAGCCGAAGCCAAGGACCCGGGCCATCTTGAACGGGCTCTTGCGGGCGTCGACGAAGGCCTGGGCCTTCTGGTACTTCTCCTTGAGCAGGCGGGGGTGGACGAGGAGGACGTTCCCCCCGGTGAAGGTGCCCTCCCGCAGCTTGGCGTAGGTGCGATGGACGCCGGGATACTTGGGCTCGATCACGTTCTTCTCGATGATCGGGTAGTAGAGCTCGGCTGGGCGCTCCTCGCACTGGGCCAGGAAGTCGTCGACGACGTGGCCGGTCAGGAGGGGAAGGTCAGAGGATACGGCCAGGACCAGTTCATCCGGGGGCAGGGCCTCGAGACCGCGAAGGATGTTCTTGAGCATGGTATCGGCTGGTTCGACGAAGGTCACCCCGGCCCCGTCGACCTTGCCCCGGAAGACCTCGGCCGGGGCGACGACGACGATTCCCTTGACCCGCTTCGAGTCTTTCAGGGCCTTGATCACCCAGTCGAGCATGGGGCGGCCGGCGATGTCGATCAGGCCTTCATACGGCGCGTCGCTAACCTCGCGCAGCTTCCCTTGGTTGGCCCGGCCGGCCATGACCACCGCATTGACGACCATCCGTCATTCCCCCTGATGGTTCCGATATCTTCTGGTTTTAGTGCGGAGAAGGATTCGCTGACGCCCTGCCTTCTCCTGCCTCAGCCGGCCCAAATCTGGTCAGAACCGTCCAGGGACACATGGCCCTGAGCTCGGCCAGGGCCCGCTCGGCCCGGGTCCGGTCGGTATAGAGGCCGAACACCGCGGGGCCGGCGCCGCTGACGGCCACCGCTTCGGCCCCGGTCCCGGCGAAGCCGGCTTCGACCGCTCCCAGCTCGGGGATGACTGCTCGAGCGGCCGGCGCCAGGTCATTGCCGACGGCGGCGGCCAGCGCCCGCGTGTCGCCGGTGGAGATGGCCCGCACGGCGGTGAGGCTCCGACCCGGGCCGGCCACGCCAGCCAGAGTCGGGGCCAATCGATCGAAGGTGGCGTAGACGGCGCCCGTCGAGGGCTTCCTTCCGGCGGCCGCCAGGACGACGTCGAACGGAGGGGCATCGGGCAGGGGTTCGAGCCTCTCACCCCGACCCCGGCCGAGGGCCGTGCCTCCGCGAATGAAGAACGGGACGTCCGCTCCGAGCCGGCCGGCCAGTTCGGTCAGACTCCGCGCCCCGAGCGGCCCCCCAAGGAGACCGTTCACGGCCACCAGGGCCGCGGCTGCGTCTGAGCTGCCGCCGCCGAGGCCGGCCGCCGCCGGGATGGCCTTTTCGATCAGGACCTCCACCCTCATGGTCACCCCTAGGTCGGCAAGCAGAAGCCCGACCGCCCTGTGGGCCAGGTTGGCCGGGCCGCCAGGGATCGTCGGGTCATCGGTCTGCACGTCTATGAAGGGTTCCCGCCGATCGCCCGGGGCAAGGCGGACAACCAACCGGTCGGACAGGGCGATGGCCTGATAGACCGTGGACACTTCGTGGTACCCATCGGCTCGGCGCCCAAGGACGTCGAGGGTCAGGTTGACCTTGGCCGGGGCCAGGATGACGACTTCCCGGTCCTCGGTGACCTTGATGACGGCGAGTGGTTTGTTTCCGGACATGGCGCGACCCCCAACGGCGGCTGCAGGTTGCCTGGCTTACAGGGATTCGTCGCCGGGAACGACTTCCCCTACCCGTGCGCCGGCCATGCCGCCTTCGCGCGGTCAGTTGCCGGGGCCGCCGGTCAGGCTCTTCTCCACCATCGACCCGGCCACCACAAGCACCCGCGGGGCGGCCTGGCGTTCCTGCCACTCAGCCACGACGGTCCGGGCCAACTGGTCGATGAGGTCGTATTTCTCGTAGAAGACCACAACGACGTCGCCGTCCTGGGCCGCCCGGCAAGCCGAAAGGACGGCCTCGCTTTCGTCGAGGATGACGGTGACTGTGTCGAGGGCCGCCCCGGCCTCGAGGACGCCTCGTCGCAAGAGCTCAGCCACCTCCCCATCACGGCGCCCGCGCTTGTCGTGGTCCTCCTTGACGATGATCTTGATGAACCCCCGCCCGGCGATGCGGCCCAATTCGATGATATCCTCATCGCGACGGTCGCCGGGGGCGGTGATTACCCCGACCGGACGCCCGGGTCCTTGGGCCTTGATCGCCCGCAGCGTGCTGCGGAAGGCGGCCGGGTTGTGCCCGTAGTCGACGACCAGTCTAAGCTGGCCGACTTGGTAGATGTTGAAGCGTCCGGGGTTGCATCCGGGGGCGCAGGTGAACTCCCGAAGGACCTGGACCATGACTTCCGGCTTGACCCCGGCGGCCCAGCCGGCCGCCGCCGCCGCCAGGATGTTCTGGAGGTTGTGGATGACCTTGCCATCGATAGTCAGCGGGAACTCGCTCACTCTGCCCAGCCTGCTCCAGCTGGACCCCTGGGCCAGCAGCACTCGCCCCTTTCGGACCACGACGGCCCGACCGCCGAGGGCCAGATGCTTACGAATGACCAGATTGTCGTCCTGCATTCCAAAGAAGATGACCTGGCCGTCGGTGCGACCGGCCATCTCCAGAACATACGGGTCATCGGCGTTGAGGACGGCGAACCCGTCCTTGGGAACGGCCTCGACTAGGAGGGCCTTGACATCGGCCAGGTCCTCGATGGTCTCGATGCCGTCCTGACCGATGTGGTCGGCCGAGATGTTCGTCACCACAGCCACGTCACAGTGATCGAAGGCCAGGCCTGAACGGATGATCCCGCCGCGGGCCGTCTCCAGGACGGCCGCCTCGACCTCGGGGTCGCCGAGAACCAGGTCGGCGCTCCATGCCCCGCTCGTGTCGCCCTTGACCAGGAGCTTTCCGCCGATGGAAATGCCGTCGGTGGCCGCCAGCCCGACACACGTCCCCTGGGCCTCCAGGAATCGAGCGATGATTCGGCAGACAGTGGTCTTGCCGTTGGTCCCGGTGACCGCCACGATGGGAATCCGCCCGTCGTCCCCGGGTGGAAAGAGGGAATCGACGATAGCCTCGCCCACCGGTCTCGGCTTTCCCTCGCTTGGGTAGAGGTGCATCCGAAAGCCCGGCGCGGCGTTGACCTCGATGACCGCCGTCCTTTCGGCGTCGAAAGGTCCGGTGATGTCCGGGGTGACCAGGTCGATCCCAGCCACGTCGAGACGGACGACCAAGGCCGTTCGCACGGCCAAGGCGGCGAAGTCCGGGTGGACCTGGTCGGTGACATCGTGGGCGGTCCCACCGGTGCTGAGGTTGGCCCCCTCACGTAGGTTGACGACCTGGCTCGAGGAGGGCCGAAAGGTGAGGTCGAGCCCCTCCTTGGCCAGGGTGTTCAAGACCACCTGGTCGATCTTTATCTTCGTCAGCGGCTTCTCATGTTCTTCGCCCCGGTTGGGGTCGGCGTTGACCATCGTCACCAGTTCGGCGACGGTGTGCACACCATCGCCGGTCACCCGGGCCGGCAGGCGTTCAGCTGCGGCGACTAATCGGCCGCCGACCACCAGGAGCCGGTAGTGCCGACCCGGCACGTGCTTCTCGACGATGACCTCGTCCCCGTAAGCCCGGGCGACGTTGAAGGCGGCTTCCACGTCGGCCTCGGTCTTGAGGTTGAGGCTCACCCCGCGTCCCTGGTTGCCGTCGCGGGGCTTGATCACGGTGGGCGCGGCAATGAGCCCTGCGACGGCGATGGCCTCCTCAGCCGTCCTGGCCAGCGCCCCCGGGGGTACCGGGATTCCGGCCTGACTCAAGATGAGCTTGGTCAGACTCTTGTCGCCGGCGATGTCGACCGCGACCGAGCCGGTCGCCGAGGTGATGGTCGCCCGTACCCACCGCTGCCGGCGACCGTGGCCCAGTCGAAGAAGGCTCTCCGGCCCGACCCGGGTGACCGGAATCCCTCGCCGCTTGGCCGCTTCGGCAATGGCGGCCGTGCTCGGCCCCAACTCCGTCCGGGCAGCCACCTCATTCAGCTGGTCGATGATGGGCCTTGAGTCACGCTTTTCCCCGCCCAGCAGGGCATCGACCAGGGCCACCGCCTGACGGGCCGCCTCCAGGCCGGCCTCCTTGGACTTGTACTCGAAGACGATGCGATAGATCCCGGGCTCCAGGGTGCGCCTGGTCTTTCCGTAGGCCATCGCCAGCCCCGCCTGGGTCTGCAGTTCCAGGGCCACGTGTTCGACCACGTGGCCCAGATAGGTCCCTTCGCGCATTCGCTCGACGAATCCCCCGGGCCGGCCGAGAGAGCAGTGATGCTGGGCCAGGCCCGGTAGGGCCTCGAGGAGACGCTCGCTGAAGTCTCCAAGGTCCCGCGTCTTACGGCCGTCAAGGTCGCCGAGGTCCAGGAGCATTTCCACGGCCGGATAATGGCTGTGGATGTTCCGGCCCCCGTAGGCGCGGAGTTCCCTTATGTACATTCAGATGACCCTCCTGATCGGGTTTTTCTTGAGGGCTATTGTCCCCTCGGACCTTTGGCCATATTCGATTTGCCGGCCCGTTCCTCGGACTGGAAATCGCCCGGACCGAGGGGGGTCCGACGGGTCAGGTCGTATCCGTGTCCGGTGGGTAGGATGTGCAGAATGACGCCGAACAGGGCCAGGGGTTCGGAGGGTGAGGACTCCGAGGCGTTGGTGTGGACGACGGCTCTTCCGTCGAGGACGGTCACAGTCTGAGATCCAACGACCTGGAAGACTCCGCTTGGGCGGACGACGATGGCGGTGTCCTCGTCCACGCCGACCCCGATCACGAAGGGGTTCTGGGCCAGGGCGGAGAGCAATCGGCCGATTCGCCCCCGCTGAGCGAAGTGCTGGTCGACGACAACCTGGCGGAGCAGCCCCATCCCCGGGGCCATGGCCGTCGTACAAAGCTTGGGAGCCTCGTCATCCTCGCCGCCGACGATCATCGTGTCGCTCATTACTGAGGCCCCGGCGCTGGTGCCGGCGATCACCGTGCCCTTCTCATAGGCTTTGTAGAGGGCGTCGTAGAGCGGCGTCCCGCCGATGGCGCTGGTGATTCGGAGCTGGTCGCCCCCGGTGAAGAAGAGGCCGCTCGCCCGCTCGACCCGGTCAACCGGCTCGCGTTCGAAGGCATCGGCCCGCCGGTCGACCCTGACGATCAACAGCTCGCGAACCCCCAGCCGTTCGAAGACGTCGCGGTAGGAGCGGGAGACCGCGTCAGGATCCTCGGTGGCCGCCGTGATCACGGCCACCACCGCTTCGTCGCCTCCGGCCAGTTCGACGAACTGCCTGAGGATAACACAGGGGCCCCGCTTGTCCTCGGCCCCGCCGATGATGACCAGATTACCGTGCTCCCGTTCGGCCAAGAAAAACCGCCTCCTGGCAGGACTTTAGTCTTGCCAGGAGGGGCGATCT
>DASXUT010000175.1 GCA_036504675.1 Bacillota bacterium
TTGATCTGGTTCGGGAAGTCCGACCGGCCCGTGCCGACCACGGCCGCCCCGGCGGCCTTGGCCTCGTCCGGGAAGATCTCCGGGGTCGGGTTGGCCATGGCGAAGATGATCGGGTTCTTGTTCATCGAGGCGACCATTTCCTTGGTCACCGCGCCAGCGGCGGAGACCCCAATGAAGACGTCGGCGCCCTTCATCGCGTCGGCCAGGGTCCCCTTGATCTTTTCCCGATTGGTCCGCTTGGCGACGGCCTCCTTGAAGGGGTTCATCCCCTCAGTCCGGCCTTCCCAGATGGGCCCCTTGGTGTCGCACAGGATGTGATGCTTGACCCCCAGGTCGAGGAGGAGGTTGGTGCAGGACATGCCGGCCGCGCCGGCCCCGTTCATGACCACCTTCACCTGGTCGATCTTCCGCCCGGTCAGCTTGAGGGAGTTCAGCAGGGCGGCGGTGACGATGACGGCCGTACCGTGCTGGTCGTCATGGAAGATGGGGATGCTGGTCTCCTTCTTCAGCCTCTGCTCGATCTCGAAGCACCGGGGGGCCGAGATGTCCTCGAGGTTGACCCCGCCGATCGTCGGCTCGATCCACTTGACCAGCTGGACGATGTCCTCGACCTTCTTGGTGGCGACCATCAGCGGAAAGGCGTCGACCCCGGCGAAGTACTTGAAGAGGATGGACTTGCCTTCCATGACCGGCAGCCCGGCCTCCGGCCCGATGTCGCCGAGGCCCAGCACGGCCGTGCCGTCTGAAACCACCGCCACCAGGTTCCCCTTGGCCGTGTAGTCGTAGACAAGGTCTTTGTTCTTGTTGATGTCCTTGCAGGGCTCGGCCACGCCGGGCGTGTAGGCCAGACTGAGGTCGTCCTTGCCGCGAAGGGGCACCTTGCTTATGATTTCGATCTTGCCCTGGTTGTCCTTGTGTAGCTTCAGGGCCTCATCCCGCAGTGCCATTGTCCCGCCTCCCAAAAGAGTTTCCACCCGGGGCCACGTAGTATTGCAGGATTCGTGCCTTGGGGCGCAGAGGCGCGCCGGGGCAGCCTGCCGACCGGCCGGCCTATGCCCGCTGGTACTGCTTCAAGCCTTCCTCGTAGAGGTCGTTCCCATAGACGTCGTCGACGACGATGGCCGGGAAGTCCTCCACGGTGAACTCATAGATGGCCTCGGCCCCGAGGTCCTCGTAGGCGACGATCCGAGCCTTCTTGATCGACTTGGCGATGAGGGCTCCGGCTCCCCCTACGGCGGCCAGGTAAATCGCTCCCTGCTTGATGATGGCGTCGCGGACCTCCTTGGCCCGCATGCCCTTGCCGATCATCCCTTTCAACCCATACTCCAAAAGGGCCGGGGTGTAACTGTCCATGCGGTAAGAGGTGGTCGGGCCGGCCGATCCGATGGCCTGGCCGGGCTTGGCCGGGGCGGGCCCCACGTAGTAGATGAACTGGCCACGAAGGTCGACCGGGAGCGGCTTGCCGGCCTTCAGCAGCTCGACCAGACGCTTGTGAGCGGCGTCGCGGCCGGTGTAGATGACCCCCGTGATCAGGACCCGATCGCCGGCCTTCAGCGACCGCACGGTTTCGTCGGTCAGCGGGGTCGTGATGCGCTTCTCAGCCATTTGGCTACCCCCTCCTAAAGGACGGCTTCCTTGTGGCGGCTGGCGTGGCAGTTGATGTTGATGGCCACCGGCAACGAGGCGATGTGGCAGGGATAGATCTCGACGTTCACCCACAGAGCGGTGGTCCGACCGCCGAGCCCCTGCGGCCCGATCCCCAGCTTATTGATGCTTTCCAGGAGTTCCTTTTCCAAAGCGGCGATGTCGGGCAGCTTGGAGGGCTGGCCGATGGGCCGCAGGAGGGCCTTCTTGGCGATCAGGGCGGCCTGCTCCATGGTGCCACCGACGCCGACTCCGACGACGATGGGCGGGCACGGATTGGACCCGGCCTCCCTGACCCGGTCAATGACGAACTTCTTGACCCCTTCGACTCCGGCGGCGGGGGTGAGCATCTTGACGGCGCTCATGTTCTCGCTGCCGGCGCCCTTCGGGGCGATGGTGATCTTCAGCTTGTCACCGGGGACGACGTCGACGTGGACGACGGCCGGCGTGTTGTCGCCCGTATTCTTGCGTTCCAACGGGTGTCCGACCATCGACTTGCGGAGGTACCCTTCCCCGTAACCCTTCTTGACGCCCTGGTTGATCGCGTCAATCAGGCCTCCGCCGACGACGTGAAGGTCCTGGCCCAGCTCCACGAAGAAGACGGCGACGCCCGTATCCTGGCACATGGGGACCCGTTCGTCGGCGGCGATCTTCGCGTTGTCCAGGAGTTGCCTGAGGATGTCCCGGCCGGCCGGGGACTCCTCGACTTTGAGGGAATCCCTGAAGGCCTTCAGGACGTCCTCGCCGAGGTCGTAATTGGCTTCCATGCAAAGCCTGGCGACGGCCTCTGCTACCTGTCTGGCTTCAATCTCCCGCACTCTTCGGGCACCTCCTCTTAAGGGGCAAAGCCGCACTTGAGGGGTGCGGCCAATGGCTCCCTTTTGGTCATTCGTCTTCGACGGTGGCGCGGGGACTCCTTCCAAGTTGGGAAAAGTTTCACTTGCCCGTCATGTTTAGACCCACACCTAGCTCGTCATAGTCCGAGGGACGCCACCCACCCCGCCTCAAGATCGAAGCTGACCCGCCGGAAGCCGCCGGGAACGGCCTCCCCCCGTCCACCCGCGGCCAGGATGGCGCGCCATGGTTCCCCGCCGACCAGTCCGGCCCGGAAGAAGAACGACGCGTAGTCCTCGGCCAGGTCGAAGGAGAACAGCGGTTCTCCGCCGGACGCGTCGGCCATTAGCCACCCCCCGGTCCCATTGGGGACCACAGTCACCCGAAGACGCTCGGGAACATCCGCCCATTGCCCGGGGGCCGACGGCGCGGCGGTGAGAAAGATCGGCAGGGACCCCGAGGCTAACGCGATGGTGCTTGGGCCGGTGCCGGCGGCGGCCGAGACGACCGCCTTCAACCTGCCGCGGGCCCTTGTCGGGTAGGCCTTGAAGCCGTCACCCTCGCCGGCCATGGCCCGGCGGACCATCGCCCGCAGCAGGCGGAGGTCGGCCTTCACCGTCTCGTTGGTCCCGGCCTCGAAGTCCCGGTGGTCCAGGGCCTGGATGGCCGAGACGACCGGGGTGAAGAAGGCCGAACGGCCGCAGGACAGAACCGATACGTCCTGCGCGAAGGCGTAACGCTCGGCCTCGGCGGTGAAGGGGGTGACCGAGAAGACGGCGTAACCATAACGGTGGCCGGCCACCGGGGGGACCCCTTCGACCGGCCAGGCCAGGTGGGCCTGGAGGTCGCGCAGGGTCTCGGCGGCCTCGCGGACCACCGACAGGCCGACCCGGACGCCGGGGGTGAAGCATTTCGCCTCGATCACCAGTCTGGCCGGGGCGAGGAAGGGCGTGCCCACGGCGAAGTCGGTCAGCACCCCGACCTGGTGGCGCCCGCCGCGCCCGGGGAGGCTGGCCGGGCCGGCCCCGACCGGGATCAGCCCGCCCTGCCTGAGGGCGGCGGCGATGGCCTCTTCGAGGAGCAGACCTCGGATTTGAAAGATGGTCGCCATGATCCAAGTTTGCCCCGCGGAGAGCCGCCCTCCACCATCCGTCGGCGCCGCGTCGGGGAGAATAGACTGGACGGTAACCGGGCCAATCGTGGCCGAACGCGGATGATGACCGAACCCAAGGAGTCGATGCGCGCGTGCTCACGCCGGTCAGGTCAGACAAGGAGATCGTCGCCGAGGCGGCCTTGGTCAAGCGAGCCAAGTCCGGCCCCGAGGGCTTCGTCGAACTCTACAACCGCTATTTTCAGCGGCTCTACAACTACGTCTTTTACCGGCTTCGCCGTCACCAGGAGGCCGAGGATGTCGTCTCGGAAGTCTTCTTCAAGGCCATCGGGGCTTGGCTCTACCGCATCGCCGCCAACGCCGTCGCCGACCACTACCGCCGGGCGCGGCGGACACCCGAGCCGGCCGAGCCTTCCGCCGAAGTCAAGGATGAAGGTCCTGGCCCGGCCGAGGTGGCCGCGAGGCGGCTGGAGTACGACGAGGCCCTGACGGCCATCGGCAGCCTGCCCGACGACCAGCAGGACGCCCTCGTCCTCCGCTACGTTCAGGACCTCGACGTCAAGGAGATCGCCGTCATCCTGGGCCGCAGCGAGGGAGCCGTGCGGGCGCTGCTCTCACGCGGCCTCCAGACCACCAGGGAGAGATTGGCCAGGGCGGGTCCGGGTCCGGGGGCAGCGGGCCCAAGGATCATCGGCCCCGGCCCGGGCGGCGAGCGCCGGGACGGCGGCATCGCGGGGGGAGGCGAGAGACATGGCTGACGGCCACGAGGACTCAGGCGCTGTGAGAGAGGTGGAAGAACGGTTGGCCCGTCTACCGAAGGTCGAGCCACGGACAGGATTTCGGGACGAGTTGCGCCGGGCGCTCTTCGACCGCGCCGTCCTCGAATCGGGAACAAGCGGCGTTCGGCCCTCCGCCGCCGCCGGACGGTCCTGGCGGCCGGTCCTGGCCGCCGCGGCCGCCGTCGCCGTCCTCATCGGCGGGCTCTACGGGGGGCTCCGGCTGCAGGAGCAGCGCCGTCTGGCGGCCCTCCCCAAGCTCCCCGCCCCGGTCCAGATCCTGACCGGAGTCGGCGGCCGTTGGCCCCCGGTCAGAGAGGCCCGCTACGAGTTGGCGGCTACCCTGCCGGCGTCGCCCAAGGAGGCCCGGGGCTTCGCTCCGAAGCTTCAGCTATTCACGGCCGACGAGGCCCGCGCCCTGGCCAAGACCATGGGCTTCACCGGCCCGCTCATCAATATGGGTATCCAGTACCGCTTCGAGGAAGTGCCCGGCGCCCCGGAATTGGGCCGCCTGCTGGACATCAGCAATGACGAGGCCCGGGTGATCTACAACGACTACCGCGCCGAGCCCGGAGGGGCTGCCCTGACCCCCGATCAGGCGCCTGACCTCGGTCGAACTGGCCTACTTCAACTACCCGCGGATGGACCTGCCGACCGTGGACACCCGGATGCAGCCGACCTACGTCTTCAGCGGGACCGACGACTACGGCCAGCCCTTCCAAGCCTATGTCCCGGCGGTCCAACCGCGGTTCCTCCAGAGCGCCCCACCGTCATGAG
>DASXUT010000176.1 GCA_036504675.1 Bacillota bacterium
AAATCGCGTGAGAGGGGGACCACTGTTCTGGGCCGGCAGACGAGCACGATGGCCAGCCACGACAGGACCATGATGATCAGCATCGTCGGCAGATAGGTGACGAACCATGAGACCCACGTTATGTGAGCCCTGAGAGAAGCCGGCAGGAGGGCGAGAACGACGAAGTTGGTCACCGTCCCGGTCATGAAAAGGGGACCCATCAGACCGAAGCCCGTGAACATCGACATGAACAGGGCGGTCGAGTGCTTGGAGCGGTCCTCGAGGCCCATCGCCTTCGAGATGCCCAGAACGAAGGGAGCGGCCAGGGTCGTCTTCCCGGTGACGGTGGGGAGCGCGGGACCAAAAGGAAGGCCGGCGATGATCAGCCCGGCCGTCTGCCCGGCGAACGTCGGGGGGAGGGCGCGGAGCGCCAACAGCGCTACCCGCCGCAGCAACCCGGATTCGGCCACGGCCACCCCGATGCCCAGGGCGCCGACCATCATCCACCAACTGGTGGTGGAGAAACAGGCAAAGGCGACATTGAAGGGGACGACGCGAAAGACGACCCAGCCGAGGCCCATCATCAAGGCGACGACATAGTCGGGCACGGCATCGCCGGCCCAACAGATGATGGCCCACAGTAGGAGACCCATGGCCCGCATCGCCGGCGGGGTGAGCCCTGATGGAGGCGGTAACAGGGCCACCATCGTCCCGGCGACGGTCGCGACGGCCAGGACGATGCCGCGGCGAACAGCTGGACCATGGCGATATGGAGTGCTGGTTTGAGTTGACGAACCCATTCTTAGAACGACATCTTCCGGCTTACCGGTCACTCTGGCCGCCCGCCCCCTATCGGCTTCGCTTTCATCCACCTACCCCGATCACCATCACCATGCTAGGTAATAGTAACTCTTCCTGGACGGACGTGTCCATCGGGGGTCCGGAGGCGCCCTTTCTGGTTGGGCTCCAGTCAGTCGCCCCTCATTCAGAGGCCTCATCCAGTCCCACCCTGGGGGCAGGTACAAGGGCTTTGTTGACGAATCCCCTGACGGTCGACGAGTCTCCAGGTGGTCGCCAATAAGGGACAGGCAACAAGGCCGGCGCACACAGCGCCAGCCTCAATGTTGGGACTTGATCGGTACCGTCGGTTCCGGCTCACCCGTCCCGCCTCAGGGCCACCCGGTATGGGTGCAGGACGGCGGTCATGACCCCTTCCTGAACGGCGGGATCGGTCTCCATGATCGACCGGGCCTCCGCTTCCGTTCCGGCCTCGAAGATGACGATGCCGAACGGCGAGTCCTCGAGCGTCCGGCCGGCCACGATCAGCCTGCCCGCGGCCAGCAGGGATTGCAGGCGGGCGAAGTGCCGTTCTACGGCCGCGTCCTCCTCCGCCGTCGGAGTGATCGCCAGCCCGGCGCGGACGGGCCGGAGGACGTAGATCCACTGGTTCACCCGTTCACCCCCCAATACCGCTCATGACAGCTCGGCCTCGCTATCTGGCCGTCACCCATTGATCCTGACCGGCCTGCAGGGCTCGGGCGAAGCCCCGCACGTCTGCCTCGACGGCTGTCTTCACCTTGATTCCTCCCCCTTGGCCAGCCAAACCGCCGACCACGCGGCCGGTACGGCGGCGACGATCATGATCGCCGACATCCCCCACATGACCGCCGACACCGACCCGTTCTGCAGGAACTCCTTGAGGGGACCGGTAAAAAGAATGGCGCTGATGATCGCCAGGCTGAACAGGTTGGAGAGCGAGGCGGCCTTGCCGCCCCAGTCAGTCCCCCGCCACAGCCCGAT
>DASXUT010000177.1 GCA_036504675.1 Bacillota bacterium
AAAGTCATCCTCATCACCGGTGGGAGTCGTGGGATCGGCTACGAGTTGGCCAGGCTCTGTCTGGAACAGCAGGCCAGGGTGATCATATGCGCCCGGAAGCGGGAGGGATTGGAGGCGGCCCGAGCCGGCCTGGCGGCGGCCGCCGGCGCCGGGACGGACGAGCGGTTGCTGACCATGGCCGCCCACGTCGCTGAGGAAGATCAGGTCGAACGGCTCTTCGCGGCTACCCTCGGGACTTTCGGCCGCCTCGACGTCCTCGTCAATAACGTCGGGATGAACCTGCTGACGCCGGCGGTGGCCGACGCCGAGCTAGGGGCCTGGCGCAAGATCGTCGACACCAACCTGACCGGGACCTTCATCTGCTCGCGCCAAGCCGCCAGGGTCATGCGCGGGCAGGGGAGAGGGAAGATCATCAACCTCTCCTCAGTCGCCGCCCGGCGGGCCGCCCCCGGGATGGGCATCTACGGCGTGGCCAAGGCCGGTGTGGAGGTCCTGACCAGAGTCCTCGCGGCCGAGCTGGCTCCGTTCAACATCCAGGTCAACGCGGTCGCCCCGGCCATGGTCAGGACCGGCTTCTCCGCTCCCTTCTGGTCCAACGAGGAACTCCACCAGAAGATCGTCGCCGCCGTGCCCGCCGGGCGCCTGGCCGAGCCGGCCGACGTCGCCCACGCCGTCCTCTTCCTGGCCTCCGACGTGTCCGGCTACATCACCGGTCAGACCCTGGTCGTCGACGGCGGGGCGTCGGCGGTCTAGATGCGCTGAGGGGGAGACTCAGATGGTTGACGCGGTCATTGTCGACGCCTGCCGCACCGCGGTCGGTGTGCACGGCGGAGCTCTCTCGGCGGTCCGCCCCGACGACCTGCTGGCCCTGGTCTTCAGGGCCCTGGTCGGGCGGGTGGGAATCGACCCAGCCGTTCTCGATGAGGTCTACGCCGGCTGCGCCAACCAGGCCGGCGAGGACAACCGGAACGTCGCCCGAATGGCCGTCCTCCTGGCCGGGTTCCCGGACAGCGTGCCGGCGGTGACGGTCAACCGGCTCTGCGCCTCGAGCCTGGAGGCTGTGGTCCAGGCCGCCCGGGCGGTGCGGGTGGGCGACTCCTCGGTGGTCATCGCCGGCGGCGTCGAGTCGATGAGCCGGGCCCCCTTCGTCATCCCCAAGCCAGAGCAGGCTTTCGCCACGGGCAACCGGACGGCCTATGACACGACCATCGGTTGGCGCTTCGAGAACCCGCGGCTGGCCGCCATCATCCCCCTCGAGTCGATGGGTGAGACGGCCGAGAACATCGCCGAGCGCTGGGCCATCCCCCGTGAGGACCAGGACCGCTTCGCCCACTGGTCGCACCAGAAGGCCGTCGCCGCCGTCGACGCCGGCCGGTTCAAAGACGAGATCGTCCCGGTCGAGGTCAGGGACCGCAAGGGCCGGGTCACCCTGGTCGAAGTCGACGAGGGACCGCGGCGGGACACTACCCCCGAGAAGCTGGCCGCCCTGCCGTCGGCCTTTCGCAAAGGAGGCACGGTCACCGCCGGCAACTCCTCGAGCCTCAACGACGGGGCGGCGGCGGTCCTGGTGATGAGCCGCGAGCGCGCCGGAGGACTGGGTCTGCGACCGGTGGCCCGGGTGGTGGCCTCGGCCTCCGCCGGTGTCGACCCTAGGGTCATGGGCATTGGGCCCGTGCCGGCGACCCGCAAGGCCTTGCAGCGGGCCGGCTTGACCCTCGCCGACATCGGGTTGATCGAACTGAACGAGGCCTTCGCCGTCCAGGCTGTGGCCGTTCTACAAGAGCTTGGCCTTGACCCTTTCGACCCGCGGGTCAACCCCAATGGCGGGGCCATTGCCATCGGGCACCCGCTCGGTTGCAGCGGCGCCCGCCTCGTCACCACCCTCGTCCACGAGCTGAAGCGGCGCCCCGACGTCCGCTACGGCCTGGCGACGATGTGCGTGGGCGTGGGGCAGGGCCAGGCGGTGGTGGTCGAGAGGGCGGGGTGATTGCACTGGACCTCCCCAACGCATCCTGAGGACCATATATGAAGGGTACTACGACACATTTGCGCAATACATGGATGAAGAACCCAGCAGAAGTTCCAAGATTTATGTCCCAATTGACATCAGCAGGATTTCAAGAAAACTGAAAGTGGACCCGGATACCGTCTTCGGAAGGCTCTATTACCACCTAGACAAGAAGCACGGCCATAAGCAGGCAGATGGTTCGAGCGTGCACCTTTTCATGCTTAGCGCAGGCCAAGACCGTCACATCACGGCTCCTAAGTTTGTTCGGTTTCTGAGCAATGGCCTGCGGACTGTGGAATTTCCGCTATGAGACCGTCAGGGCCAAACCTTCGCATCCCCTTTACTGCACGCCGAGGCCCGGTCGAACCGACCGGGCCTCACTTGTGCCTTAGGATTGCTCGTTATCGGGGTCTCCTTCCGCCTGGACTCCCTCGCGACCAATCCGCATCAGGTGGACCGGTCCCGGCTCCCCGGGGATATCGACGGTCCGCAGGTGGCGGAACCCGGCTTTCTCGTATGCCCGGATGGCCGCGGTGTTCCCTTCCTCCGGGGTGATCACACAACTGACCACGCCGGGCCGGGCGAAGACCCCTTCTTTCAAGAACCGGTTCAGGACCACCGGTCCGAGGCCGCGGCCACGCCACCGTTCTTCGCCGATGAAGAGGTCGAGGCTGGCCGCCTCCTCGGTGAGCTTGAGGTGAACGGCGTAGGACGGGTGATCCCGCCAAAGGTACGTCTGGATGTAGCCGATCGGGGTCCCGTTCAAAAGGATCAGGTACGGATCGGTCGGGACCTGACCGCTGATCCGTGGGCCGTACTTGGCCGTTATCTCATCGAGTGACCTGGCCGCGCCCTGGTTCCAAATCTGCCGGATCCCGTCGCTGTTGATCCACCCGTGAAGGAGGGGGAGGTCTTCGAGCGCCATCCGGCGGAAGGTTATCTTGTCGACTGCCGTCGATACTCACTCTCTGAGCCGATAGCCCGCCTGACGGCCGCCTTGATCCCCTCCATGTTCGGCACGGCCAGGTTCTCCAACGGCTTGGCGAAGGGGATCGGGATGTCCAGCCCGGCGCAGCGGACCAGCGGTGCCTTCAACACGCCGAACCACCTGGAAGCCGCGACCGCCCCGACTTCGGCCCCGACGCCTCCGGTCAGGCAGCCCTCCTCGACGACGACCAGCCGTCCGGTCTTACGGACCGAGGCCTCCAGCGTCTCCCAATCGAAGGGGACCAGCGTCCGCGGGTCGATCACCTCGGCCTGGAGGCCCTCCTCGGCCGCCAGTTCCTCGGCCGCCTGCAGGGCCAGCGGGACCATCCCCAGGACGGCCAGCACGGTGACGTCCCGGCCCGGCCGCTTGATGTCGGCCGCCCCGAAGGGGATGGCGTAAGACTCCTCAGGCACCGCCCCGTCGGTGAAGTAGAGCAGCTTGTGTTCGAAGAAGAGGACCGGGTTGTCGCTGCGGATGGCCGTGGTCAGGAGGCCCTTGGCATCGTAAGGGGTCGAGGCGACCACGACCTTCAACCCCGGAATGTGCATGAACAGGGCCTCGAGACTCTGCGAGTGCTGGGCGGCGAAGTCGAGGCCGGCCCCGCCCGGAGTCCGGACGACCAGCGGGATCCGGTATTGGCCACCGGACATGTAGCGGAGCTTGGCCGCCTGGTTGACGATGGGATCGATGCCGGCGGTGATGAAGTCTTCGAACATCACCTCGGCCACCGGCCGCAGGCCGGTCATGGCCGCCCCGACGGCCGTTCCGACGATGGCATTCTCACTGATCGGCGTGTCCCGGACGCGCTCTCGCCCGAACTCGTCGGCGAGCCCGCTGGTCACCCCGAAGAAACCGAAGGCGACGTCCTCGCCCTGGACGAAGACCCGCGGGTCGCGGCGCATCTCCTGGGCCAGGGCCTCGCGGATGGCCGCCGACATGGTCACGAAACGGTCGGCCGGCGGCGGGGGAGGGGCGGGAGGCGCCGCCACTGCCTCCGGCTCGGGCGCGTAGACGTCGCGCCCCACCTCATCCTCCGCTGGGAACGGGCTCTCTTCGGCGGACCGCAACGCCCCGGCGATGGCCGCCACGGCCTCCTTCTCGACCGCCGCCGCCTCGCCCTCGGTCAGCCGGCCGGCGGCCACCAAGCGCCGGGCGAAGGCGGTGATCGGGTCGCCCGCCTGTCCGGCCGCTTTGGCCTCGTCGCTCCGATAGTCGTCGGGGTCCCCTTCGTAGTGGCCGCGCCACCGCCAGACCAGGCCCTCGATGAACGACGGTCCGCCGCCGGCCCGGGCGCGCTCGACGGCCTCGCGGGCCGCCCGGTAGACGGCGATGACGTCGTTGCCGTCGACCGTGACCGCCGGCATGGCGTAGGCCGCCGCCCGCTCGGCCAACCGCTTCACCTTGGTGTGCCGGGCCTGCGGGGTGGTGATCCCGTAGCCGTTGTTCTCGCAGACGAAGACCACCGGGAGGTCCCAGACGGCGGCCAGGTTCATCGCCTCGTGGAAGAAGCCGATGTTGGTCGAGTCGTCGCCCATGAAGGTGACCGCCACCCGGCCGTTTCCCAGCAACTTGGATGATAGGCCGGCCCCGGCGGCCAGGAGGTTCCAGGCCCCGACGATGCCGTTGGCCCCGATCAACCCCTTCGAGGCGTCGATGACGTGCAGCGACCCGCCCTTGCCGTGACAGAGGCCGGTGGCCCGGCCGTAGACCTCGGCCATCATCCCTTTGGGATCGGCCCCCTTGGCCAGGGCGTGGCCGTGGGCCCGGTGGGTCGAGGAGACGTAGTCCTCCGGCCCCAGAGCGGCGGTGACCCCGGCGGCCATGGCCTCGTGGCCGACCGACAGGTGGCACATCCCGGGGATGGCCCCGTCCTCGACCCCCCTGGCCACCGCCAACTCGAACTCACGGATCAGCCACATCGTCCGGAGGAACCCGACCAGTTGCTCGCGGGTCAGGCCGGCGAGCTCGGCCTCGCCACCCGGCCCGGCCGCCGGCCCGGCCTTGTTCGCTCCGCTCACTTGATCACCAACTCCTCGCGGCCCATCTCCCTCAGGACCCGCGGGTAGAGGTCATAGACCGGCCGCAGCAGCGGCAGCAAAGCCAAGGCCTTCTGGACCGACCCCGAGGCGATGATCTGCCGGGTGGCCAGCGAGGCGACGACGTTGGTCTTGCCGTGCCAGAACTTGTGGGAGAAATCGGCCGACTGCTTCATGGTCACGTCGGCCCTGACCTCCGACGGCCCGTAATCGATGTTGGCGTAGGTCCCCGCTTCGGCCGGCGGGCTGGCGAAGTCGATCGTGATCTGGGCCTCCGGGTCGGTGTAGACGAAGCGGATGGACATCTTCGACCCGGCCAGCTTCGGCCCAAGGACGGAGTCGTGGCGTACTTTCTCGAAGAAGGTCCGCATCACCGCGTAGAAATCGTCGACGCTCTTGAACGTGGCCACTGTCAGGACCTCCTTATTGGGGGGCCGCGCCCGCCGTCGTCGGTCGCCCGGGCCGGCGCTTCTGCCGTTTCCGCGCCTCCGCCTCGTACTTGGCCCGCAGGGCCGGGACGATCCAGAAGACGTAGCCGAAGGTCAGGACGAACACCGCGCCCAGAGCGGCCAGGGCCAGCATCTGGGCATGGGCGTCGCTCGGGTTGGCCGGGTCGGGGACGAAGATCAAGGCGAAGAGCAGTCCATAGATGATCACGACGGCCACCGGGACGGCCCACCCGAAGGGGACCTTGAAGACCCGCTGGAGTTCGGGACGCCGCTTCCGCAGCCCGATCACCGAGGCGCCCATGACCACGTAGATCATGCACTCGACGGCCGCCCCGAGGAAGATGAGCACCTTGTACTGGCCGGTGAAGTGGACCACCAGGGAGACCACGGTGGATACGGCCAACAGGGCGACGATGGCCGGCCAGGGGGTGGCGTAGGTCGGGTGCAGGTTGGAGAAGACCTTCGGCAGGGCCCGGTCGCGGGCCATGGCGTAAACGAACCGTGAGGCGGTCATCACCCCGGCGTTGAAGGTCGTCACCGAGGCCAGGATGCTCATGATCATCATCACCATGATCCCGGCCTTGCCGAAGAGGGCCTGGCCGAAGAGAACATGGGGGATGGGCGACTTGGTCAGGACGGCTTTCGAGACGGTTGACGTCATCGCTATGTTGAAAAGGGCGTAGGACAGGCCCAGCAGGATGATGGCCCCGAACATCCCGCGCGGGATGAGCTTGAAGTCCGTCGTCTCCTCGGCCAGCGGCGTCACCCACTCGAAGCCGAGGTAGAGGAAGACCCCGATGGCGACGGCCTGGGCCATCCCCATGCCGCCTCCCGGCGACAGTGGGGTCACCAATTGAAAGTCGTTCTTGATCAGGGCGTAGACCGACAGCCCGATGAGGGCGGCGAACATCGTGTAGGTCGTGATGTCCTGGGTCAGGCCGGCCATGGTGATCCCGCGGATGTTGATCAGGGCGATGACGATGAGGAAGAAGAAGATCCAGAAGATCCGCGGGATGGGAAAGGCCGTCGCCAGGACGCTCGAGAGGATGAAGGTCTCCGCCCCGACCACGGCCACGCTGATGGTCATATAGACGGTGGCGAAGACCAGGGCCGCCTTCTCCGAGAAGGCCCGCTCGATGAAAAGCTTGATCCCGGCCGCCGTGGGGAACATCCCGACCAGCTCGGCGAAGCAGAAGGCGGCCAGGAAGGAGACCAGGCCGGCGATGACGATGGCCATCCAGCCGGAGTCGCCGGGCATGTATGAGGCCACCTGCATGTTCGAGGTGTATGAAACAGTGGCCAGGGCCAGCCCGGCCCCGGCCGAAACCACCGTCCTCAGACGGATCTTCTTCCTCAGTTCGGTCATGTCACGCCTCCCCGCGGCCGCTCATGCCTCCGGCCAGATGATCATGGTGATCGCGTCGAGCCGCATGACGTCCTCGGTCGACGCCTTGACCTGGATCTCCCCGCGCAAGTACTTCTGGCTTGGGTTGAGGTCGCCCCAGAACATGTCGCACAGGTCTTCGCTGCGGGCGGTGACGACGACATCGGGCGTGCCGTCGAGACCGGCCCGGAACCCGGTGATCTCGCCCTTGACCACGTCCATGGTGAAGCCTTCGCCGGTCTCCTTGGCCACGAAGTGAATCAGCTTGGTCCAGTCACGCTGCATCTTCCGCAGACGTTGATTCCCGTTGCACTGCACCTGATAGTCGGCCAGGGCCGTGAGGATTTCGGTGGACGTCGCCATCGTCTTCACTTGCCTCCCTGCTGCCGCAGGATCGCGGCCATCGATTGATCGAGCGCGTTGAGCACGAAGTCGACTTCCTCCTCGTTGATGACCAGGGACGGCATCAGCCGCATGACACTGGTGTCGTTGCCGGTGAAGATGGCCATCACCCCGTTCTGGGCCAGTTGATAGCTCATCCTGGGTCCGAGGCTGTCCTCAGTGTACTGGAGGCCCATCATTAAGCCCTTCTGGCGGACCTCCAGGAGGATGCTCGGGTATTGGGCCACGAGCGTGTCGAAGCCGGCCCGGAAACGCCGGCCCATCAAGGCGGCGTGGCCGGGGAGGTCGTGCCGGAGGATGTAGTCGATCGCCGCCAGGCCGACGACGCAGCCGAGGTCCGACCCGCCGAAGGTGGACAGGTGGACGAAGGGGTTGGTGATCAGGAAGTCGCCGAGGTCCTCGCGGAAGACCGTGGCCGAGATGGGGTAGATGGAACCGCCGAGGGACTTGGCCGTGGTCATGATGTCCGGGACGACCCCATAGTGCTGGCTGCACCACAGCTTACCGGTGCGGCCCAGACCGGTCTGGATCTCGTCGAGGATCAGCAGGACACCCTTCTCGTCGCAGATCTTCCGGACCGCCGGCAGGTAGTCGTCGGAGGGGACGATGATCCCGCCCTCGCCCTGGACGGGCTCGAGGATGACGGCGGCCGTGTCGTCGGTGATCGCCTCGGCGATGGCCCCGGCGTCGTTGAAGGGGACCTTCTTGAAACCGGGCATCAACGGCAGGAACGGTTTCTGGTAGGCCTCGCGGCCGATGGCCGACAGGGAGAAGCCCGTGTGTCCATGGTACGACTTGATCGCCGAGATGATCTCGGTCTTCATCGTGTAGCCCCGGGCCAGCTTGATGGCATAGTCGTTGGCCTCGCCCCCGCCGACTCCGAACATCGTCCACTTCAGGTCGCCCGGGGTGATCTCGGCCAACTTCTTGGCCAGGTCGGCCTTGGCCTTGGAGCAGATGAGGAAGACCCCGATGTCCATCTCGTCGAGGGCCTGCTTGAGGACCTCGACGATCTCCGGGTTGCGGCGGCCGCTGTTGAAGCTGCCGGCCCCGGTGATGCAGTCAATGTACACGCGCCCGGACAGATCCCAGACCTTGGCCCCCTCGCGCCGGTCCTCGATGATGTCCAGGCCGGCCGACTTCAGCGTTCGGACCTTCATCGGGTTGACGAAGTCGGCGTAGTCCTTCAGGGCCTGGGCCTTCGACGCCAGGTCGGCCTCGTGGTCCGGGTCCCTCTGCGGAAGCGTAGCCATCCCTCTTGCACCCCCTGTGCACAAGTTGATGAAAGGGGTTTCGTCCCCAAGGCAAACATCCCTGCCGATTAAGCTGAAAATTAGGGGAGTTGAGTTTATAGGTCATAAGACGTAAAAACGGCGGCGGTCGTGGCCCCGCCGAGGTGGCCAGGCTGACAAACGTGGGATCGGTGAAGGCGGCGGGTCTGACCCCGGGCGAAAAGGAAGCAGCCTGGTCGACCACCGTGCCCATCGCCCGGTTAAGACCTTTTTACATAGTTGCCTGGCGTTAGTCATTGACGACGGCAAGGCGCCGCAGTACACTGGCCTTGTCGAATGATACCTGGTGGGGGTACTACCATCGGGTTAGGGGGTCAGCGCTTGGCCAGAGAGACCGCGATGTGGCAAGTCGGGCCGTTCCACTTCAACCTCTATGGTCTGGCCTTGGGAGCCGGGCTCCTCGTCGGCCTGGCCGTGGCTTTCAGCGAAGCCCGCCGCAAAGGCCAGGACGAGGATCGCTTCGCCACGGCCATGATCGCCACGATCATCGCCGGCCTGGTCGGCGCCAGGTTGGCCTACATCCTTCTGAACCTCAAGGCCTATCTCGCCGAGCCGGCGTCCATGCTCAGGCTCTGGGACGGCGGCCTGTCGCTGGTCGGGACGCTCATCGCCGGGGGCTTGACCCTCTTCATCGCCTCCCGGCACCTGAGGCTTCGCCCGGCCGTGTCCCTCGACGCGGCGGCCCCGGGAATGGCCATCGGGCACGCCATCGGCCGGGTCGGCTGCGACCTCTTCGGCCTCCCGACCACCCTCCCCTGGGCGGTCAACGTCGGCGGGCAGTGGGTCCATCCGGCCCAGGCCTACGAAGTCGTCACCGACGTGATCCTCTTCGCCTGGTTGTGGTCCAGGCGCAAGGACCAGCGACCCGGGGTCCAGACGGCCCGGTTCGTCCTGGGCTACTCGGCCTTCCGGTTCCTCATCGAGTTCACCCGGGAACCGAGGACGCTCCTCTTCCTGTCCCCGGGCCAGTGGGCGACCTTGGTGGCAATGGGCGCGTCGGTGGCCTGGCTCCGACGGGCCCGCCGTCCGTCGGCGCCCGCCGCCGACCCCGCGCCCGCGGCCGTGGACGGGCCCGCCCCGGTCGCCTCGGTCGACCCGCTCCAGCGCGTCCCGGCTTGGGCCTGGGGCCTCGCCGTTCCCGTCCTCCTGATCGCCTACTACGCCTTGAACGCGGCTCAATCGCCCTTGGCCAGGCTGGCCGCCAAGTGAGGACGAGCGGCTCGCCCGGCTCGAAACGGGCTCTGGCCATCATCCTCAGCGGCCTGCTCCTGATCGCGGCCGGGGTCGTCCTGGCCGGCCGGGGCAAGGCGGCTACCCCCGGCTTCTCCTTCCCGCGGCGGGTCGGTGGCCTGGCCCTCACCGGCCGGGTCCAGACCGGCCAGGAAGCCGCCGCGCAAATCGGTGGTCTGCATGGGCTGAGCATCCCGGTCAAAGACGCCTACGTCGCCGTCTATCGCGGAAGTGGCGGGGAGGCCAGGTTATGGATCGCCGGGGCCGCCGATGACGCGTCGGCCGCCGACCTCCTGACGGCGATGGACCAGAAGATGCCGGGCAACGGCACCTTCACCGGCCGGACCGAGTCCCCGGTGGACGGATTGACGGTCTACCGCGTCGACGGGGCGGGCATGGTCAACTACTACTACCGGCTGGGGCGGCGCGTCTATTGGCTCGGGTACGCCGGAGTGGGGGACAGCCTGGAGGTCCTCCGCGGTTTCATCGGGGCTTTCTCGCCGTTCTGACCCGCGGCCCTTCCCTCGGCGCTTCCCCCGGCGGCGGGCATGTGCTAACATGGTCTGGGGAGTGATTGCATGGGCAGCGACCTTGACCGACCCGTCTCCGCCAGCCGGCCGACCTTCGCCCGCGCCCTCGAGCGGGCCCTGGCCGGCGATCGTCTTGGACACGACGAAATCGTGGCCCTCCTCGAGGCTCGGGGAGCGGAGGTCGACCAGCTGAGGCAGGCGGCCGACGCGGTCCGTCGACGCCACCTGGGCGACGACGTCCACCTCCGCGGGGTCATCGAGTTTTCCAACCACTGCCGGTGCAACTGCCTCTACTGCGGGCTGCGGGCCGGCCACAAGGACCTGGAGCGTTACCGGATCAGTCCGGAGGAGATGGTCGAGATTGCCGGCCGGGCGGCCGGGCTCGGTTACCGGACCATCGTCCTGCAGTCGGGGGAGGACGTCACCTACGACGCCGACACCATCGCCTGGGTCGTCCGTCGGATCAAGGACCACTTGGACGTGGCCGTCACGGTCGCCGTGGGCGACCGGCCGCGCCAAGAATATCAGGCCTGGCGCCGGGCCGGCGCCGACCGCTACCTCCTGAAGCACGAGACGGCCGACCCGGAGCTGTTCGCCCGCCTCCGGCCGGGAACCGTCCTGGCCGACCGGATCCAGCACCTGCGATGGCTGAAGGAACTCGGGTATCAGGTTGGGTCGGGGAACATGATCGGCCTGCCCGGACAGACCGTCGAGACCATCGCCGCCGACCTCCTCCTCCTGCGGGAGCTGGACGTGGAGATGGCCGGCATCGGGCCCTTCATCCCCAACGGCGAGACCCCCCTGGCCGACTGCCCCGGCGGCACCCTCGAGCAGACCCTGATCGCCCTCGGCGTGGCCCGCCTGGTCCTGCCCCTGACCCACCTGCCGGCGACCACGGCCACCGGCAGCATCGACCCGCAGGGGCGGCAGAAGGCCCTCGGCTTCGGGGCCAACGTGATCATGCCCAACGTGACCCCGGGGCGTTACCGCGAGGACTACCGGATCTACCCGAACAAGATCTGCCTGGCCGAGGAGCCGGAGAACTGCCGTCCGTGCGTCGAGGCGATCATCACCTCCCTCGGCCGAACGGTGGCCCAGGACCAGGGGCACAGCCCGAAGGACGATTTTGTTCGGTCTGGCCGGTAAGGCGGCCGCCGAGCGATGGCACCAGCGTTAAGGCAAAAGGAAGCGGGGCGGCCAGGACGGCCGCCCCGCTTGGTCTTCAACCTCCGTTGGCCGGCCCGCCGGAGGGCGGGCGGCTCGGCTGAGTCGTGGGCGGGCGGCTGGGCAACGAGACGGTGAAGGTCGAGCCGCGCCCCGGCCGACTGGTCGCCGAGACCGTGCCACCCTGGGCCTCCGCGAGGCTGCGGACGATGGCCAGGCCGAGGCCGGTGCCGCTGCTGTCCCGGCAGCGGGATTTGTCGACTTTGAAGAACCTCGTCCACACCTTGGACAGGACCTCGGGTTCGAGGCCGGGACCCTGGTCGGTAACCGAGATGGAGACCGGTCCGCCGTCGTCGCTTGACGGCCACACCGCCACCGCCACCTCGGACCCCGGCGGAGAGTGGCGAATGGCGTTGTCCAGCAGATTAACGAGGATGCGCTTGAGGGCGTCGGAATCGGCCCACACCGTCGGGGACTGCTCGATCGACAGGGAGGGCTCGACCAAGGATACCCCCCCAGCGTGGGCCAGAGGATCCAAGGGGATGATGACCTCGCGGATGACCCCGACCACCGGGACGTTCTCCGGTCTCATCGGCGCCTGGCCGGACTCGACCACCGTCAGGTCAAGGAGGTCGGTCACCAACCGCCGCAGCCGCTGGCTCTCGTCCAGGATGATCTGCAGGAACTTGCGTTCCTCGTCCTTGTCGACCAACCCGTCGAGGATCGCTTCGGAGTACCCCTGCAGGTAGCTGAGGGGGGTCCGCAACTCATGGGACACGTCGGCCAGGAAGTCCTTTTGGGCCTTGGCCAGCTGGCGTTCCCGCCGGAGGACCTCCGTCAGCTGGTCGCGTTCGCGGGCCAGGGCGGAAAGGGAACCCTCGAGCCTCTCGGACAGGTGGTTCAGGCTCCTCCCCAGTTGGCCGACCTCGTCCTCGCTATGGACCGAGATCCGGCGGCTGAAATCCCCGCCGGCCATGTCACCGGCCACCGAGGCCATGTTCAGAAGCGGGCGGGAGAGCGTCCGTGAAAGCAGGAAGGCGAGGACGGTGACGATGGCGACCACCGCCCCGGCCACCGTCAGAAGGACTCGATCGATGGCCCGGATGGTCTCCTGGATCGGGGCCTGCGGGGCCAAGAAAAGAAGGGCCGAAGGTTGCCCCTCAACCCTTATCGGGAGGGCGACGGTCAGTACGGGCGCGCCGGTTGAAGGGTCGCGCTCGGTGGTCCAGGCGGCCTTCCCGCTCAACGCCTCGACGGCTCCATGCATCAGTCCCAGGTGGCCGGCCTCGCCGTGGGCGCCCCCTGAGGAGCAGTTGATGACCTGGCCTTCCGGGCCGATGAGGGCGACGGTGGCCCCGCTCATGCCGGCCACCAGGTTGATGAGGTCCTGAGATTGCGAGCCAAACCGGCCCGATTCGGCCAGCTCAACGATCTTCTGGCCGTGTCGGGTCAGTTCCACCACTCTGGTCTGAACATAGAAGCGCGAAACAACGGCGGCCACCGCCACCGACAGGATGACCAAGGTGACCGCGATCAGGGAAAGGATGCCGATCCCCAGCTTAGCGACGATGCTTCGATTCATCTCTGGCCTCGGCCGCCGGGGAATCGGGGACCTTTATCTCGGAAGGGTCGAAGCGGTAGCCGACCCCCCAAACGGTGGCGATCATCTTTCCCCCTTCTCCCAGCTTCTCACGAAGGTTCTTAATGTGCGTGTCCACGGTCCGCGAGTCCCCGTAATAGTCGTA
>DASXUT010000178.1 GCA_036504675.1 Bacillota bacterium
CGGCCTGGGGGATCCGGGCACCCTCCCAGTCGCCTGAGCCGCCCCGCGAAAGGGCCGAGGCCCGGCTCCCCCGGCGGTAGACGTCACCGGCGTAGGAAAGGCGCATTGGCGCGGACCCTGAGCGCAGGGCGGCCACCGCCCCGCGGGCGACGGGCAGGGTCCAGTCGGGCCGGACGACCATGATCCGGCCAGAGGGGTCGACGAACTTGAAGAGGCGGTCCCGGAGACCGTTGGACCCCAGGGCGGGATCGAGGTCCTCGAGGGGCAAGAAGAGCGGGGCGCCGACTTCGCGATAGCCCCAGGCAGCGAAGACCTCGCGGGCCCCGGCGGCCAGGGATCGTTCAAATTCGGGCGCGGCCGGGGCGACCGTGGCGGCGGGGGCAGCCGCCGGAGCGACTCCGCCCGGCTCCACGCCGACAGCCGCCCGCCTGGCTTCCACCGCCAGGGCGTGCCCTTCCAGTCCTTCCGACCGGGCCATCACCGTCGAAGCGCGGTCGAGGGCGGCCGCCCCCGCCGGGGTGACGGCCAGGGCCTGAGAACGGACGGTGAAATCGGCCACCCCGAGGGATGAGGCGAAGCGGGCCGTCCCGCTCGTCGGCAGGACGTGGTTGACACCGGCCGCGTAATCGCCGAAAGCCTCGGCGGTGAGCCGGCCGAGGAAGACCGAGCCGGCGTGGCGGACGGCCGGCAACAGGGCGAAGGCGTCGGCCACCTGCAGCTCGAGGTGCTCGGGGGCGAAGAGCCCGGCCAGTTCGACCGCTTCATCGAGGCTCTTGACCAAGACCAGGGCCCCCTGGCCGGCCAGGGCCTGCCGGGCGATGGCCTGCCGCGACATCCGGGCCACCTGGGCCTCGAGCTCAGCCGCCGTCCGTTCGAGGAGCGCCCCGGACGTGGCGATCAGGACGGGCACCGCCAGAGCGTCGTGTTCGGCCTGGGCCAGGAGGTCGGCGGCGAGGAGGGCCGGATCGGCCGTCTCGTCGGCGATGATCAGGACCTCGCTGGGCCCGGCAATCGCGTCGATCCCGACGTCCCCGGCCACCTGGCGCTTGGCCTCGGCGACGTAGGCATTGCCTGGACCGATGATCTTGTCGACCTTCCGGACGGCCGCCGTCCCGTAGGCCAAGGCGGCCACGGCCTGGGCCCCGCCGACCGGGTGGATCTCGGTGATCCCGCACAGCTCGGCGGCCGCCAGGACGGAGGCGGGGACGCTCCCGTCACCCAAGGGCGGGGTGCAGATGACCACCCGCCGGACGCCGGCCACCCTGGCCGGGACGGCGCCCATCAGGACGGTGGAGGGGTAGGCCGCCGTCCCGCCCGGGACGTACAGACCGACGCTGTCGAGCGGCCGCACCAGTTGCCCCCGCCAGAGGCCTCCGTCGGCCGAACCTTGCTCCCACCAGGAGCCGATCACCTGGCGGCGGTGGAAGGCGTCGATGTTGGCCATCGCCAGGGCCAGGGCCTCCCTCATCTCGGGCGGGCAAGCCCGGGCGCCGGCGGCGATGGCCTCGGACCCCAGGGTCAACCCATCGAGGCTGAGCCCCACCCCGTCGAACCGGGCCGCGTATTCGATGAGCGCCTCGTCCCCCCGACGGCGGACGGCCCCGATAATCTCGCGAACGGCGGCGGCCCGACCCCGCGCCGATCCGCCGGCGCCCCGGCCCCGCCCAGGCCGCCCTGCTGCCGACGCCACCGATGCCCCCCTGGCCTCGGCCATCCGGCGAAAGACCTTGGCGCTGACTCTCCTCACGACCATCCGAGTGACCTCCCCGAACCATCTGACCTGCCCGAACCGACCGGCCCGAACCGACCTGCCGGAGAAAACAAAAAACGCCTCTCGCTCAATAAGAGACGAGAGGCGCTCCCGTGGTCCCACCCTTGTTAGCCCGGCCGAGCCGGGCTCACTTTGTCAGGTACGCGCCGTGACCGGAACCGGCCCGAGGCGCCCTCGGGCGGCCGGACGATCGCGGCGTTATACCCTCTCCCGGTAACGGGGGAGACCCGTCAGTGCCTACCACGACTACACGCTTCGGACTGCGCTCTGAGGTGTGTTTCGAAAGCGCCTTTTCGGTCCGGGCTTCCACCAACCCCGGCTCGCTGAGCCTTTGGCCCTTTCTACTCTTCCTCTTCCTCGCTTTGCCTAGGAAAGATGACGTTTGACATTCATTATATCGCCGGCGGGCTGGCTGTCAAGAGGGGATAACTGGCCGAAGTGGCGTGATAACCGGCTCACCAGGGCCGTGCGCTGCCGGGTGATGGCCTCGGGCAACCTCTCGCCGAACTTGGCGAAGAAGGTCTCCTGGTCGCCCAGGTCATCGAGCCAGGCCTGCTGATCGAGGCTGAGGAGGTTCCGCATCGTGTCCACCGGGACCCCAAGGCCGCTCAGTTCGAGGTCCTCCGGGCCGGGGACGTAGCCGATCGGCGTCTCGGCCGCCCCGGCCTGGCCGTGGCAGCGGTCGACGATCCACTTGAGGACGCGGATGTTCTCGCCAAACCCCGGCCACAGGTAGTCGCCGCGGTCGTCCGTCCGGAACCAGTTGACGTGGAAGATCCGCGGCGGCCGTTTCAGGGCCCGGCCCATCTCCAGCCAGTGGCCGAAGTAGTCGCCCATGTTGTAGCCGCAGAAGGGAAGCATGGCCATGGGGTCGCGACGGACCACGCCGACCTGACCGGCCGCGGCGGCCGTGGTCTCCGAAGCCATCGAGGCCCCGACGTAGACTCCGTGCTCCCAATTCAGGGCTTGGTAGACCAGCGGCGCCACCCGGGCCCGCCGCCCGCCGAAGAGGATGGCCGAGACGGGCACCCCAAAGGGGTCGTCCCAGCGGGGCGAGAGGGTTGGGCAGTTGGTCGCCGGAGCGGTGAAGCGGGAGTTGGGATGGGCGCCCTTTTCGCCATTACCGGGGCTCCACAGCCGGCCGCGCCAGTCCAGGCCGTGATGGGGTGGGTCGGCCATGCCTTCCCACCAGACCGTCCCCTTCGGCGTCTCGACCACGTTGGTGAAGATGGTGTCGCGCTCGATGGTCCGCATGGCACTGGGGTTGGTCTTGTCGCCGGTCCCCGGGGCGACGCCGAAGTATCCGGCCTCCGGGTTGACCGCCCAGAGGCGGCCGTCCTTGCCAACGTTCATCCAGACGATGTCGTCGCCCAGGGTCCAGACTTTATAGCCCCGCAGCGTCGGCGGGGGCTCGAGCATGGCCAGGTTGGTCTTCCCACAGGCACTGGGGAAAGCTCCGACGACGTAGGTGACCTCGCCGTCGGGGGCCTCGAGCCCGAGGAGTAGCATGTGCTCGGCCATCCAACCCTCGCGTCGGCCGAGGTAGCTGGCAATCCTCAGGGCGAAGCACTTCTTACCGAGGAGGGCGTTGCCGCCGTAGCCAGACCCGACGCTCCAAATGGTCATGTCTTCCGGAAAGTGGCAGATGAATCGCTTCTTCGGGTCGAGGTCGGCCTTGGAGTGAAGGCACTTGACGAACCCCGGCCAATCCTCGCGCCCACCGTCCGGGTTGGCCGCCAGGGCGGCCAGTTCGGCGACCAGCCGGTCCATGGCCACCTTCCCGACCCGGGTCATGATCCGCATGCTCAGGACGACGTAGATGCTGTCGGTCAGTTCGACCCCGACGCGGCTCCAGGGGGAACCCTCCGGGCCCATCAGGTAGGGGATGACATACATCGTCCGCCCGCGCATCGTCCCGTCGAAGATCCGACCGAGTCGCTCATAGGCCTCGGCCGGGGCCATCCAGTTGTTGGTTGGCCCGGCGTCCTCCTGATGGCGGGTGCAGATGAAGGTGAGGTCTTCGACCCTGGCGACATCGTTGGGATCAGACCGGTGGAGCACACATCCCGGGAGGAGATCCTGATTGAGCTGGACGACTTCGCCAGTGCTGAGGGCCTCTCCGTTCAGACGTTCTTCTTCCTCCGGTGTACCATCGATCCAAAGGATTCTGTCCGGCTTGGTCAGTCTGGCCATCTCTTCGACCCATTGGACCACAGCCTTGGGCTTCTCGATGACTAGGCCCTCCCTTCAGTTTAGAAGTACGGTACTCGCCCGTCGTGGGGCACATGCCTCGATGATAAAATTAGCGGCATTTATTCGCTTGGAGGAGGCCAATTCCTTCAGACCAAACCAATAACTTCACCTAAATTTACTCTCCGAGGCCCGCACGGTCGAGCGGGCCGGCCCACAGAAGCAATCACGGCACGGAAAAGGGCGGCGTGGATCCATCTTTTGATCAAGCGTTTCTGGGCGTCGGTTCAGCGCGCGGATTCAGAGGTACCGATGGGCAATTCGTCGAACCAGCACCAATGGTCTGCAATGTCTTCGTTCGGGGGGATAAGCCTTGCCTGACATCCTTTACACAATCGGCTTTGCTCAGAAGAGTCTGCGTAGGTTCATCCAGCTACTTGAGGAGGCCGGGGTCAAGAAGCTCGTCGACATTAGACTGAACAACACTTCTCAGTTGGCCGGTTTTGCCAAGAAAGCCGACTTGATGTACATATGTGAGCTGTTCGGAATCCAGTATGAACACGTCACCGAACTAGCCCCGGATGAAAAGACTTTAGAGATCTACAAGTTGAATCGCAACTGGAAAGAATACGAAGACTCATTTGGAGCGTTGCTTCAAGAGCGGAATGCGGCGACCGTCTTGGAAAGGACAGTTGCCATGGAAGGGAACACCTGCCTTCTCTGCGCCGAGCCTAAGGCCGACCGCTGCCACCGGCGTTTGGTCGCTGAACTGTATCAGAAAGCCCATCCTGGTGTCATTGTGCGACACCTAAGTTAGGGGCGAGGATGGGATGAGTCCTCAGGTTATCACGGCGAGTGTCTCTAGGGCAAAAGATTTGAAAGTCGATGAGTGCTGGCTAATCACCAGGGGGGGCGGCAACATTGAGAGAGCTCTATTCCAAGGTTAGATCTGGCAAGGTGATTGGCCTTGTGTGCTATTGCTCAGACCCCGCGATTTGTCACCGGCGACTCGTGGCGGAGTTCAGGAGAGGCCACGGGATTGAGACTGAGGAAGTATTGCCAGCAGACCAGCAGCTTCGACTGGTGTTTGGTCAGGGGCAGGCGGATACGCCCACCTAGAGCTCGCTGGAGTAG
>DASXUT010000179.1 GCA_036504675.1 Bacillota bacterium
CGACCCTCATCCTTGGTTACCTCGCGCTTCGTTGCCTCGTGGAAAAGCCTTCTCCAGGTGGACCAAGGTCGGCCCCACGGCCGCCACGGTCGGTTCCCGGCGCCCGACGGCTACAAGGTCGCCGCCCTGGGTCACCTTGACCCAAGGCCGCCCGGCCGTCTCGGAGGAATCGGCCTTGATCAAGCATCCGGTCACCGTCCGCCAGCGGCCGGAGGTGATGGCCGCCGCCTCTTCGGCCCCCACCCGCAGTTCCGGCCAATCCCTGAGGAGATCCGCCGCCGGCCGGAGACAGTCGGCCAAGCGCTCGGTCTCCCGGGCGGCCGCCAGCTCCTCCAAGGTGGCCCCGTTTTCGAGGGTGAATCCTCCGCTCTCCAGACGGATCAGGAAACCCATGTGTCCTCCGCAACCGAGGCGCCGGCCGACGTCGGTACAGAGGGTGCGGACATAGGTCCCTTTCGAGCAGACCACCTCGAGGGTCGCCTCGGCAAGGTCCCCTTCGCCCGCCGACACCGAGGCCCGATAGTCGAGGACCCGGAGGTCCCAGATGACCACCGGACGCGGTCGGCGCTCCACTTCAAGGCCGCGCCTGGCCAGCTTGTGGAGGGGCAGACCGCCCGCCTTGAGGCTGGAATACATCGGTGGGACCTGCTCAATCGGGCCGACGAAATCACCGAGGATCGCCTCGAGGTCGCTCCGCCCGGTGACCACCGGCCGTCGTTCGATGACCTGTCCGGTGGCATCCTGGGTGTCGGTGGTCGCCCCGAGGACGAGCCGGCAGCGATAGACCTTCCGACCCTCCTGGAGGTACTCGACCAGCCGCACGGCCGGCCCGATCAGGACGTTCAGGACACCGGCGGCCGCCGGGTCGAGGGTGCCGCTGTGCCCAACTCGCCGCACCCCGGTCAATCGTCGAACGAAGGCCACGACGTCGTGAGAGGTCATCCCAGGGGGCTTGATGATGACGAGGCCCCCGTTCACTCGCCGACCGCCTCCAGGGCGGTTCCGATGACCATGGCCTTGGCCGCACCCAGGTCGCGGTCGCGGATGAGGCAGCCGGAGGCCTTGGCGTGGCCACCACCCCCGAATCGGGCTGCCAGGGCGGCCACGTCGACCCGGCCGCGCGACCGGAAACCCACTCGGACCAAGTTGGGGCCGACGGCCTTGAAGAACAGGGCCACCTCGACCCCCTCGATCTGGCGGGGGTAGTTGATGATCCCGTCGCTCTCGCTGTCCGGGGCGCCGGCCGTGGCAAAGTCGGCCGGCGTCAGGGTGACCCAGGCGACCTTCCTCTGAGGACTGAGCTCGAGCGTGTCGAGGGCCCGCGAGAGCAGTCTGAGGCTCGACTCGGAACGAGTCTCGTAGAGCTTCGTCGCCAGGGCGGCCGGGTTGGCTCCGGCCCGGACCAGGGCAGCGGCGATTTCCAGACCCTGCGGGCTCGTGCTGTCATAGTGAAACGACCCGGTATCGGTAATGATGGCCGTATAGAGGCAGGTGGCTACGTCCGGGGTGAGGGTCACCCCGAGCGCCGACAGGAGGTGATAGGCCAGTTCTCCGGCGGCCGACGCGGCCGGGTCGACCCAGGCGACCGTGCCAAATCCGTCGTTGGTCCCATGGTGATCGATGTTCAACACCACCGGGCAGGCCTCGACGAGAGGACGGACGGCTCCGGTGCGGTCGATGGCCGCGCAATCGGGAAGGATGGCCACGTCGAAGGGGCCGATCGCCCCCTCCGGGCTAACCAGCGAGTCACTCCCGGGCAAAAAGGAGTAGGCCGGAGGAAGTGGGTCGCCCCCGGCCACGATGACTTCCTTTCCCAGCGACGCAAGGCCGATAGCCAGTCCGAAGGCCGTGCCGAGGCTGTCACCGTCGGGGTTCTCATGGAGGACCGTCAGGAAGCGATGACCTCGCCGCAAGGCTTCCAGAAGGGCGGCCGGGACCAGAGCGCTCACTTGGCGTTCCCCTCCGGCGGCTTCCGCGCCTCCGACGCCCCCGGGGCCGCCTCGGGCTTCGCCGGCGTTCCCTCGTCCTTCTTGATCTGGTTCAGGATCTCGGCGATCCTGACCCCGTGGGCGATCGAGGTGTCCAGCCGGAAGACCATCTCGGGGGCGTAGCGCAGCCTGATCCGCCGGGCGATCTCCGAGCGGATGAACCCGGCCGCGCTCTCCAGACCCGCCAGGGTGGCGGCCTGCTGCTCTTCGTGGCCGAGGACGCTCACATAGACCCGGGCCTGCCTCATGTCTTGAGTCAGGTCGACCCGGGTGACGCTGCAGAAGCCAATTCGAGGGTCCTTCAACTCGCTCTGCAGGATGTCGCTTATCTCTTTTTGAAACGACGCGTTCAGGCGCTCAACCCTGGTCTGGGACATCTTCCTCACCTGCGCCTTTTTGTTCTGGGGTCTAGAGGATATCGATCCGATAGTCGATGAGATCGGCCCCCGAGTTCCGCTCGATGAAGCGGACGACGCCTTCGAGGACTTCGCGGGCGAAGTCCCCGTCATTCGAGACGGCCGCCAGTCCGATGTCGGCCAGGTGGTGGTGATCCTGGTGGTCGACCTCAGCCACCGAGACGTTGTAGCGGTTCTTGACCCTATCGATCAGGCTCTTGACCACCCGTCGCTTGTCTTTCAGGGATTCCCCAGCCGGTAAGGACAGCCGGCAAAGGCAGGCGGCGACGACCATCTCACGGGGCGACCTCCCGTTTGATCTCCTCGGTGGTGAAGGCTTCGAAGACGTCGCCTTCCTTGAGGTCGTTGTAGTTCTCCAGTCCGATGCCGCATTCGTAGTCGGCGCTCACTTCCCGGACGTCGTCCTTGAACCGCCTCAGGGAGTCGATCTTCCCCTCCCAGATCACCCGGCCTTCCCGAAGCACGCGGACGCCGGCCGTGCGGGTTACCTTGCCTTCGGTCACGAAGCACCCGGCAACCACGCCGACCTTCGGGACCTTGAACAACTGGCGGACCTCGATCCGGCCGAGGACCACCTCGCGGATCTCCGGCGCCAGCATGCCGACAATGGCCGCCTTGACGTCGTCGACCGCCTCATAGATGATCCGGTAGGTGCGGATGTCGACCTTCTCTGCCTCGGCCACTCGTCTGGCGTTTGGATCCGGCCGGACGTTGAAGCCGATGATCACCGCGCCGGAGGTCGAGGCCAGCATGACATCACTTTCGCTGATCGAGCCAACGCCGCCGTGGATCACCTTGACCTTGACCTCGCCCTGCTGGATGGCGGACAGAGCCTTCTCCAGGGCCTCCACGGACCCCTGAACGTCGGCCTTGACGATGAGGTTGAGTCCCTTCATCTCGCCTTCCTTGATCTGCCGATAGACGTCGTCAAGGGTCAGCCGCCTGGTGGCGTCCTGTTCCTCTTTGCGCTTCTTCTCCTGGCGTCGGGAGGCGATCTCCTTGACCTTGCGTTCGTCGCCGACGACCAGGAAGGTATCACCGGCGGCCGGAACGTCGACGAAACCCTGGACCTCGACGGGCTGCGAGGGGCCGGCCTTCTTGATCCGCTTCCCCTTGTCGTCGACCATCGCCCGGACCTTGCCCCAGGTGGCCCCGCAGGTGAACACATCGCCGACGCGGAGCGTCCCCGATTGGACCAGCAAGGTGGCCACCGGACCGCGGCCCTTGTCCAACCTGGACTCGATGACCGCGCCCCGGGCCGGCCGGTCCGGATTGGCCCGGACGTTCTCCAAGTCGGCCACCAGTAGGACCATCTCGAGCAGGGTGTCCAGCCCATCCTTGGTCCTGGCCGAAACCGGGACCATCACCGTCTTGCCGCCCCAGTCCTCGGCCAGCAGGCCCTGGTCGGCCAGTTGTCGCTTGACCCGTTCCGGTTGGGCCTCGGGCTTGTCGATCTTGTTGATCGCCACCACCAGCGGCACCTCAGCCGCCTTGGCGTGGTTGATGGCCTCGATGGTCTGGGGCATGACTCCGTCGTCGGCGGCCACGACCAGGACGGCCACGTCGGTCACCTGGGCCCCCCTGGCCCGCATCGAAGTGAAGGCCTCATGGCCCGGGGTATCGATGAAGGTTATCTTGCGATCGCCGCGTTCGACGGTGTAAGCCCCGATGTGCTGAGTGATGCCGCCGGCCTCGGTGGCCGTGACGTTGGTCTTGCGGATGGCGTCGAGCAGTGAGGTCTTCCCGTGGTCGACGTGACCCATGACCGTGACCACCGGCGGGCGAGTCTTGAGAAGGGTTTCGTCCTCCTCCTTCTCTTCCTCGATGGCCGCCGCTTCCACCTCGACCTCGGGCTTGACCTCCTCAACCTGGCAGCCCAGTTCCGTGGCGACGATCCGGGCCGTCTCCTGGTCGAGCTCCTGGTTCAGGCTGACCATCATCCCCATGCCCATCAAGGTCCTGATCACGTCGCTGCCTTTGATCGCAAGCTTCCCGGCCAGTTCGGCGACGGTCAGCGGACCTTCCAGGCGGATCGGCTTGTTGGAACGGACGACCGGCTTCTTGGCCTCCGGGGCCTGGCGGCGCTGGGGCATCGAAGCCGGACCGCGGCCCCCATAGCGGGCCGCAGGTCCGCGCGCGGCCGGACCGCGGCCGGTCGGCCGACCAGCAGGCACCGGCTGCCTCGGGCCGCCGGTCGGGCCCGCGGCGGGCGGACGATGACCAGGCTGACCTCCGGGCGGCCCCTGCCGCTCGGGGCGGCGTTGGTCCGGACGGCCGTATTGACCGGCGGGAGCGCCGAACTGGCCTCCCGGACGTTGAGCCGGCCCCATCGGGCGCCCTTGCGGTTGCCCCTGGCGCTGCATCGGAGGCTGCCCGGGGCGTTGCCCCGGCGCCTGTCCAGGGCGCGGACCCGGACCGGCCGGCATGACCCGCTGGCCGGGTCCCGGCCTGCCGGGTCCAGCCCAAGGACGCCCGGGCTGTCCGGCCGGCAGCGGCCCGCGTCCAGCCCCCGCCCCCATCGGCCGCTGGGGCGGAGAAATGGGGCGCGAACCAGCCTGAGCCGGCCCGGCTCCCGCTGGACGGGGCTGGGTGGGCGTGACCGGCCTCGGCTGGGTCAAGGGACGGGGCCCCGCCGGCTGAACCGCCACGGGCTGGACCGGTCTCGGAGCGGCCGGGCGGGCCCCGGCGGATGGAGCGGTGGGAACTACTGGGACTACCGAGGCTACCGGGGCCGCCGGGGTAGTCGCCGACGCAGCCGGGCGGGCCGGCGCCGGCACGGTGCCGGTGGTCGGCGTCACGGCGACCTGGGCGGCTGCCGGAGGGGCAGTCGCCCCGGCCACGGGAGCCGCCGGTGGGACAGGGGCCGGCTCGGCCGGCTGGGCTGGAGAGGGCGTGGGTGCCTCCGCGGCGGCCTCCGGGGCCGCCTGCACTTTTGTCGGTTGGTACGACTCGGACTTGCTCAGTGGCCGGCCGATGCCCTTCCCCAGGGTGACCCCCAGGGGGCGCCCGGTCGGGGTGGCCGGCTTGATCCCGCCGGCCGGCGGGGTGGGCTGGGCAACCCGTCTTGGGCCGGCGGTGGTGGGGGCAATCGCCGGGCCGGCGACCGCGGCCGGCGCCGGCTTCACAGGGGCGGCCGCGGGCTTGGCAGCCTTGGCCTTCGAGCCGAGCATCAGGACGGCCCTGGCCCGGTCGGCCTCGGAACCCTCGATCACGCTCATGTGATTGTGGACGCTCACGCCCATTTCCAGCAGCGTGTCGAGGACCTTCTTGCTCGGCAAGTCGAGTTCTTTAGCTAGTTCGTAGACTCTAATCTTACTCACCCTATCACCCCCGAGTTCCCGCCTGGCCCTTTAACCGGGCCGGGCGGCGCGGCCTTGCGGTCCGCGCTCTCCGTAATTGCCGACCTCAACTGGGCGAGAACTTCCGGGGAAAGGCTCTGCGAAAGCGCCTTCTCCAGGCTCTTCGCCTTGAAGGCCAGGTCAAGGCAGTCCTGGTTGGGACATATGTAGGCCCCGCGACCGGCACGCTTTCCGGTCCAGTCGATCTCCACCGACCCCTCCGGGGTTCTGACAATCCGGGTCAGTTCTTTCTTCGGCTTCATCTCTCGGCACCCCAGGCAGAGCCGCAAGGGCACCCGACGCTTCTTCACCCATCATCACCTCATCGTCAAAACCCCCATGGGTCCAAGCGCGGTTGAGCCGTTCGAGCATCGGCCGGTCAGGGCCGATGCTTTCCGCCACCGCGGCGCTTCTTCTTCTTCTTGTCGCCATCGGCGTCCCCTCCGCCCCACTCATCCTCACGCCCGGTCCAGCTAACCGGGGCGGGCGGGGCGCCTGTGGCGGTCGGCGCTTGCTCCGGGACCGCCCCCGGGACGGCGACTGGATCGGAGGCCGGTGCCGGTTCGTCGCCGGGCTCGCCTGCCGGAAGGGCCTCTGCGCCCTGGTCCGGGAGGGGCTCGGCCGCATCACCCTGGGCCTCGCCGGGCAGCTGTTCACCCTCAGGCGGAACCCCCTCCGCCGCCTCAGCGGGTAGGGCCTCACCATCGGGAAGAGCGCCGGCCTCGGGGGCTTCCCCGGCCTCGCCGGCTTCTACCGGAACGGCCTCAGGCTCGGCCTCGGGGGCCTCCTCGGGCCCGGCGACTTCGAAGGCACCTTCCTCGATCAACTTCTGCATCTGGGTCTCGCTCTTGATGTCGATCTTCCAGCCGGTGAGCTTGGCCCCCAGGCGGGCGTTCTGCCCTTCCTTGCCGATGGCCAGCGAAAGCTGGTAATCGGGGACGACGGCCCGGGCCACCCGACTTTTTTCATCGATGTAAACCGTGACCACCCTGGCCGGCGAAAGGGCCTCGGCGACGAAACGCGACGCCTCGGGGTCCCAGTTGACGACGTCGATCTTCTCCCCGCGGAGTTCGTTGACGACCGCCTGGACGCGCATCCCCTTGGGCCCGACGCAGGCGCCGACGGCGTCGACGCGCTCGTCGTTGGACCACACCGCGACCTTCGTCCGCGAGCCGGCCTCGCGGGCGATTGACTTGATCTCGACCACGCCGTCATGGATCTCCGGGACTTCCAGCTCGAAGAGGCGCTTGACCAGCCCCGGATGGGTCCGGGAAAGGACGATCTGCGGCCCCTTGGTCGTCCGTTTGACCTCGACGATGTAGGCCTTGACCCGCTCACCCTGGCGGAAACGCTCCGCCGGCACCTGTTCGGTGGGCGGTAGGACGGCCTCGATCTTGCCCAGGTCGACCAGGATGTTGCGCCCCTCCTGGCGGTGGATCAGGCCGGTGACGATGTCGCCCTCGCGGCTCGAGTATTCCTCGTAGATGATCCCGCGCTCGGCCTCCCGGATCCGCTGCACGACCACCTGCTTGGCGGTTTGAGCGGCGATCCGGCCGAACTCCATCGGGGTCACTTCGAATTCCATCGTGTCCCCGGCCTCGTAGCGGGGGTCGACGCTCCGCGCCTCGTCGAGAGAGATCTCGACGGTCGGGTCGGCGACCTCTTCGACCACGACTTTTCCGGCCAGGACGCGGATGTCGCCGTCCTCATGGTCAATGACCACTCGGACGTTCTGCGTCGAGCCGAAGTTGCGGCGATAGGCCGAAATCAAGGCGGCCTCGATGGCCTCGATTAGGAGGCTCTTGGAGATGCCCTTCTCCCGCTCGATGTCGTCGAGGGCGTCGATGAACTCCCGGTTCATTTGCGGGCCCCACCTCGTTTCTCACCATTCGGTAGGTCGGGGGCGAGACGCGCCCGGGCGATCGCGGCCAGCGGCACGCTGATTTCCCGGCCGTCATCCATCGTCACCCGGACCGCCGGGGCTTCCTCGGCCACCTGGCGCCCGTCGGGCGAAGACCCCTCCGGTGTCCGAAGAAGCCCGACCAGCCTTCCATGCAGGCGGCGGCTTCCGTCGATCGCCACGTGCGTCCGGATCTCCACCCGGCTGCCGGCGAACCGTTCAAAATCCGCTTCCCGCTTGAGCTTGCGCTCGAGACCCGGCGACGCGACCTCCAGGGTGTAGGCGTGGCCGATGGGGTCCGACCGGTCGAGCGTCTCACTGGCCGCCGTGTGGGCCGCCTCACAGTCGTCCAGGGTCACCCCTCCGGGTTTGTCCACATACAGGCGGAGGTACCACCGGCCGCCCTCGCGGACGTACTCGAGGTCGGCAAGCTCCAAGCCGACCTGTCGGCAGGCCACCTCGGCCAGCCCTTCGATCTCCTT
>DASXUT010000180.1 GCA_036504675.1 Bacillota bacterium
GCGGCCAGACGGGGGTATTTGGTGGCCACCCGGAGCGGACCGCCGACCGCGGACCCGGCCCCAGTCCCAATCCCCGCCCCGGCGAAGCCGTCCGGCGCCGCCAGAACCAGGCGGCAGAGGCCGAAGCCGAGATCCAGCAACTCATAGACGTCGCTGTCCGTCTCCATCAGGCTATCCTTCCCGGTGATGCCGAGGTCGGCGACCCCCCCGTGGACGTAGGTGACCATGTCGGCCGGACGGGCGACGAGGAAGCGGCTGTTGCCGTCGGGGGAAGTCCAGAGCAGCCGTCGCTCATCGCCCCGCCAATCGTCCAGGGGCAGGCCGCACCCCCCGAGGAGCTTGGCCGACTCGGCGTAGAGCCGGCCGGCCGGGAGGGCGATGGTCAGGGGACGTTGGACGACGCTCATCGCCGCCCACCCCCTTTGACGGCCGCGGCCGCCCGTTCGGTCCGCCCGTCGGCCTGCCCGCCCGCCCGCGGCTCCGCCCGCAGCTCCACCCGCAGCCCGAGGCCACGCAAACCGGCGGCCAGGGTGAAGGCCTCGATTTCGCGGCCCGCGCCGACCTCGACGGTCCGCAGCGGCGGCGGGGTCAGACCGGCCGCGCCGCCCTGAGCGGCCAGGGCCTCAGCCAGCGCGTCGACCTCGACGCCCAGCCCGACCGCCGGGCAGTCCAGCCCGAAGGACGACAGAAGGCCGTCGTAGCGGCCGCCGGTGAGGACGGGCCGGCCGCAGCCCGTCGCATAGGCTTCGAAGACGAGGCCGCTGTAATAGTCGAGGTCGCGGACGAGGCCGAGGTCGAAGACGACCCGCCCGGCCGCGCCGCCGGCGTCGAGCATCGAGGCGAACTCCCCGAGCCGCCCCAGGTGGTCGGTCACCTCCCGGCCGAAGGCCGAGGCCGCATCGACAGCTTCAGCCAACCCCCGGGCATCGCCCCGGTGGGCGACCAGGGCGCGGGCGGCGGCGGCCCGCCCGGCCTCGCCCCCCGGTCGCGCCAGCAGGCGCTCCCAGGCCACCAGATCGCGGTCGACGAGGGCGGCCCGCATCGCCTTGACGGTCGGGGAGTCGGCCCCCAGACCGGCCAGGATGGCCTCGGCCAAGGCGGCATGGCCGACGCAGACGGTGAAGCCCTCGAGCCCGCACCGTTCCAGGACCTCCACGGCCATCGTCACCAGTTCGGCATCGGCCCAGGTGGTCTTGAGGCCGAGCAGTTCGACGCCGGCCTGGGGGATCCGGGCACCCTCCCAGCCGCCCGAGCCGCCCCGCGAAAGGGCCGAGGCCCGACTCCCCCGGCGGTAGACGTCCCCGGCGTAGGACAGGCGCAGCGGTCCGGAGCCGGAGCGCAGGGCGGCCACCGCCCCGCGGGCAACGGGCAGGGTCCAGTCGGGCCGGACGACCATGATCCGACCAGAGGGGTCGACAAACTTGAAGAGGCGGTCCCGGAGACCGTTGGACCCCAGGGCGGGATCGAGGTCCTCGAGGGGCAAGAAGAGCGGGGCGCCGACTTCGCGATAGCCCCAGGCGCTGAAGACCTCGCGGGCCCCGGCGGCCAGGGATCGTTCAAATTCGGGCGCGGCCGTGGCCACCGTGGCGGCCGCCGGAGCGACTCCGCCCGCCTCCGCGCCGACAGCCGCCCGCGCCGCTTCCACCGCCCGCCTGGCTTCCACCGCCAGGGCGTGCCCTTCCAGTCCTTCCGACCGGGCCATCACCGTCGCAGCGCGGTCGAGGGCGGCCGCCCCCGCCGGGCCGATGTTCAGGGCTTGAGAACGGATAGTGAAATCGACCACCCCGAGGGATGAGGCGAAGCGGGCCGTCCCGCTCGTCGGCAGGACGTGGTTGACACCGGCCGCGTAATCGCCGAAAGCCTCGGCGGTGAGCCGGCCGAGGAAGACCGAGC
>DASXUT010000181.1 GCA_036504675.1 Bacillota bacterium
CCGAAGGGCCCTGAAGGCCTCGGAGGCCGGCGCGGTCGGGTCGGTGTAGCTGACGATTCTTCCTTTGGCCACGAGTGTCACCTCACGAAAGTCACCATTCTACTGGAGTTATCGGTGAAAAGGGCCTGGGAGTTGAGACCGACACGCGAAGGCCCCCGCCGAAAATGGCGGAGGCCTTAATGGCGATCGGCGCTCGCATCACGCCGGTGACCGGCGTATTGTGGATTGACCGCGATTCCGCGGCCGGCCGGCAAAGGGAAGCGAGGTTTACAACTGTGCCAAACGACGAAGAGCCACCCAAGCCCCCGACTCCCTGGGCCAGAACTCAGGCTGAGATCTCGATCCTTCTGGAGAAGGCCGGCGTCCTGGACACCCATTTCAGCTTCATCCAAAGCCGGGGGATGTTGATCCTCCAGTTCCCATGCCCGGTGACCATGGACGGCCGGGTGGCCCAGATGGGCATCCGCCTCGTCATCTCAGGGGTCGACCCGAAGAACCGCGACGCAAAGCACCAGCAGTTGATGGTCTATCTAAAGAACAAGCTGGAAGCGGTGAACTCCGGCCTGGTCACCCTGATCCAGGAGTTCTTCCCCTACATCGTGGTCCCGGGGCCGTCAGGCACGACCGTGACCATGTACGAGATGCTGTCCACGCAGCTGGCCGACGGGTTACGGGACGGCCGGATCCGGCAACCGGAGCTCTTTCCGACCGGCTCGAAGGCCCCGTCGGCCCCGCTGGCTACTGAGGCGCCGAGCCCGAGCCCCGGCTCTAGCCCGACCCCGGCCTAGCCGGCTCCGGCCGGCACATCCCCAACTTCAGGATGCGCTGGTACTCCCGGAACTCACCGAGGATCCCCTCGGTGAGGCGGAGGGCCCGGTCGGGGTCCTGGCTGCGGCGGATGATGCCCAAGTACTTGTCGGCCAAGCCATTCATGGTGATGACGACGACCTCGATGGCCTTTTGGGGGTCGATGTCCGGGCGGAAGGTCGACAGGTCGATGTCCTTGAAGAGGATGGCGTAGCCCCTTTGAGTCGTCGCCCGGGTCCGCTCAGCCATCTCGGCCTCGAGCCCCTTGGGGAAGTTGAGCTGGCCCTCGAAGACGAACCGGTAGTAGAGCGGATTCTCCTCGAACAACCGGACTTTCTGCAGGCTGAGCAGGCTGATCCGCTCGAAGACATCCTTAGGCCAATCGGCCACGCCGGACCCCACCATCCGGTCCCAGAAGTACTCGAGAGTGCGGTCGAAGAGGTAGAGAAAGAGGTTCTTCTTGCTGCCGAAGTAGTGGAAGATGAGCCCCTTGGAAATGCCGGCGGCTTCGTGGATATGGTTGGTCGAGGCCCCGTGATAGCCGTGGTCCACGAACTCCTTGAGGCAGGCCTGCCGAATGGCCTCCTGCTTGTCCGGGGGCAGGCTGAGAAAGGCCTGATGGGGCGCGACTTCGGGGGCGGTAGGTTGGTCGATGAATTCCACCTCCCGTGGTCGGGACTAAGGTGCCACAGTGAGAGCAGAGGGGCCGCCGAGCGCAAAGCCCGGCGGCCCCTGGGTTCAAACGATGATGTCCTTGCGGTCGTAGAAGACGTAGGTCGCGGCCACCAGGCCGACCGTCAGGACGGTGAAAAGGACCAGGTAGACCGGGGCAATGGCCATCCGGTTGAGGATCTCGGCCGGATCGGCCCAGCCGAACGGGCTCAACCACCGGAGGGGGTCCAGCTTGATGCTGAGCTTGGCGACCACCGACAGGATGTAGGCCACCAGGACGAGGCCCACGCCCAGCGGGAAGAGCCGCTTGTACTTGGTGACGAAGACCGAGGCACAAAGCATGACGGCGGCGATGGCCAGGTCGATGAGCAGGCTGCTGGAGGCGAGGAGCAGGTAGCCCTGGAGGCTGAACGCCCCGACGTCAACCAACCTCATGGCGACGTAGCCGGCGGCGGTGACGACGACGTTGAAGAGAACGATGTACAGCCCGACGACAGCCACCTTGCCGGTCATCAGCGCCTTCCGGGTGACTGGCTTGGAGAGGAGGAACTCGATCGTCTTGTCGCTTTCCTCCTTGGCCGTCGCCCCGGCGACCAGCTGCACCGCGTAGATCCCCCCGGCGAGGAGGACGATGGCCAAGCCCTTGACGGCATAGAAGTCGAGGACGCCGTTGCCGGAACTGAACAGCTGCATGTTGAAGGCCGCCCGCAGCTTTTCGGGCATGGCGGCGATGAACTTGCTCAGCGCCTCGTTCTGACCGGCGAGGGACGGGTAGATGGTCATGTACAGGCCGACTAGGCCGGCGACCGCGGCCGTCCAGACTAGCCACGAGCGGAAGTTGCGCTTCAGGTCTCTCAGGAAGACGAGCACCAGGCCTCCTCCTTTCAGACCATCCGACGGTGGGACCGTCGCCGGTCTCAGACGGTGATGTCCTTGCGGTTGTAGAAGACGTAGGTCGCGGCGACGGAGCCGACGATGAGGACGGCGAAGAGGACCCAGTGGACCGGGGTGATGCTCTGTTTGGTGACCAGGTCGGCCGTGTCGGCGTAGCTGAAAGGGCTGAACCATTTGAGGACGTCGAGCTTCTCGGTGAGCTTGGCGGTGACGTTCAGCATGTAGGCCCCGAGGACGAGGCCGAGGCCGAGCGGATAGAGCGACTTGATCTTGGTCACGAAGACCGAGATCAGCAGGCCGACGGCGGCGAAGGTCAGGTTGATCAGGAGGCCGCCGAGAGACAGCATCCATAGGGCCTTGGCGCTGTATGGCCCGCTCTTGACGAGCTCGACGGTGATGTAGGCGGCGATGGCCTGGACCACGTTCAGGGCGACGACGTAGATCAGCGCCGCGGCCGTCTTCTGGGTGACCAGGCTGGTCCGGGTGATCGGCTTGGCCAGGAGGAACTCGATGGTCTTGTCGCTCTCCTCCTTGGCCAGGATGCCCGAGGCCAGCTGAATAGCATAGATGCTGGAGGCCAGGAGGAGGAGGATGGTCCCCTCGGTGGCGTAGAAGCCGAGGACGTCGGCAAAGTTGAGCTTATCCAGGCTGAAGGCCGAGAGCATCGCCTTCGGGAAGGCCTCGAAGAACTTCGAGAGGTCCTTGCCCTGCGCGACCATGCTCGGGAAGACGCTCATGATCAGGGCGAGGTACCCGACGATGCTGGCTGTCCAGATGGCCCAGGAGCGGAAGTTGCGCCTGATTTCGCGCTTGAAGACGGTCATCTCACTTCTCCTCCCGCTCGTAGTAGTGGAGGAAAATCTCCTCAAGCGAGGGCTCCTCCATCCAGACGTTCTCCAGGTCGGGCGCCTCGGCCAGGGTCCGCAGGAGGCCGTTGATCTTGCCGCGGTAGAGGAACTCGACCGTGCGGTCATGGACCTTCAGGTCGTCGGCGCCGGCCGGCTTGAAGGCGGCCGCCCGGTCCGGTGAGCCCAGCTCGACCTTGACCTTGCGATACCGACTCGTCCGCAGCTTGTCGATGTCCTCGACCCGCAGCAGGCGGCCGTCCTTGATGATCCCGACCCGGTGGCAGAGCCGCTGGACCTCGCTGAGGATGTGGGACGAGAAGAAGATGGTCGTCCCCCGCTGGTTCTCCTCCTCGAGGACCTTGAAGAAGCGCGACTGCATCAGCGGGTCCAGCCCGGCCGACGGTTCGTCGCAGACGAGCACCTTGGGCCGGTGCTGGAGGGCCTGGAGGATGGCGACCTTGCGGCGGTTGCCGAAGGACAGGTCCTCGATCCGGCGGTCCAGCTCGACCTCGAAGAGGGTGGCCAGCTCCTTCATCCGGGGGGTGTGGTCCCCCGGGTAGAACTTGGCCGAGTAGTCCAGCAGGTCGCGAACCCGCATGTCGTCGTAGTAGGCGACCTCGGAGGGGATGTAGCCGACGTCCTTCTTGATCTCCCGGGTATCCCGCTGGCAGTCGAGACCGAAGATCGACGCCGTGCCCTTGGTCGGGTGGATGAAGTCCAGCAGGGTGCGGATGGTCGTCGACTTGCCGGCCCCGTTCGGGCCGATGAAGCCGAAGAACTCTCCCTCACCGACCTTCAGGTTCAGGCCGACGATGCCGCGCGACTTCCCGTAGTACTTGGTCAGGTCGCTGGTCTGGATGGCGGCGGTCATGGTTGAAAGCCTCCTTAGCAGTTCGCCCGATTAGGGTCCCGATTGCCTGGGCCCGATTGCGAGCCGATTGACCAGGTGGTCAACGAGTCTCCATGGGAGATTATAGCGCCGGTTGACCAGGTGGTCAATAGCGATTTAGCAGGGCGATTTAGCAGGGAACCTTCCGGGGGGAAAAGCCGTCGAACCAATTGGTTCGATAACCACGGAAGGGGTAGACACTGGTTGAGACGCTCACGGACCATACGCACCAGGGCCCTCGTCGCGGGGCTCGTCATCGCACTACTCATCGCAACAATGCTCGCGGGCGCGGCCGGCTGCTCCAAGAGCAAGCTGCAGCCCAAAGCGGACTTCATTCCCTTCCCCACCAAGCAGCCGGGGACGACCGCGCCGAAGCCCCCCCAGGGCACGGCCGAGCGCCCGGCGTTGGTCTCCGTCCGCGTCGGCATCGGCGAGTATGAGGCCGCCAGTGGCGAGAGCATCGCCGACGCCATGTTCTACGGAAGCGCCAAGGCCATTGTCGGAACCGGGCAGTTCGTCGTCAACGCGACCTTCGAACCCATCCCCTCGGCCGACTGGTTCAAGCAGAACGTGACCATCGAGGGCGGCGATGCCCACCTTGTGCCTGATGAAGCCTACCAGTATGGCTGGGCCCAGTACCTCGTGGCCGAGGGTAAAGAGGGCGACACGGTCACCCTGAA
>DASXUT010000182.1 GCA_036504675.1 Bacillota bacterium
GCCCGCGGGCCGGCGGCCGTGAAGAGTTCCATCCCGACCTTGAACCAACCCACCCGGTCGCCCACAAGCTCGATGAGTCGCCGCGCCCCGTCAAGGTTCGGGACATCGGCGGCGACGATGAGGCGTTCGCCACCCTTCGGACTCCTCAGCACTCCGTCATCCTCCCCGGCCGCCGTCCCCTGAAGGCGGGGTTCGCGGCGCCGACGATCTCACCGATCCAGCTCACCCCTTGCCCGTCGCACCAAGCGGCCAAGCCTTCGACGACCCGGCAGGCGGCCAGCGGGTCGGCAAACAGGGCCGTGCCGACCGCCACCGCCGAGGCCCCGGCCATGATGAACTGCAGGGCGTCCTCGGCGGTGACGATCCCGCCGAGGCCGATGACCGGCACCTCGATGGCCGCGGCCACCTCGTAGACGGCCCGCACGGCCACCGGTCGAATGGCCGGTCCGGACAGCCCGCCGGCCCCCCGGGCCAGGACGGGGCGGCGGGAGACCACGTCGATGACCATCCCGACCAGCGTGTTGATGAGCGAGACGGCGTCCGTTCCGGCCTCCACGGCCGCCCTCGCGACCGGAGCCAGGCTGGTCACGTTCGGGGTGAGCTTGGTGATCAGGGGCAACCGGGTCCGCCGGCGGCACCCGGCGACCACCTCGGCCACCGACCGCGGGTCGACCCCGAAGGCCATCCCGCCTTGGTCGACGTTGGGGCAGGAGACGTTGATCTCCAGAGCCGAGACCCCCTCGAGGCCGTCAAGCCGGGCGGCCACCTCGCCGTACTCGGCGGGTGAGTGGCCCGAGACGTTGACGATGACCGGCACGCCCGCCTCCCGCATCGAGGGTAGCTCGTCGGCGATGAACCCGTCAACCCCGGGGTTCTGGAGGCCGATGGAGTTGAGCATCCCGGCCGGGGTCTCAACCACCCGCGGCCCGGGGTTGCCCGCCCTCGGCTCGAGGGTGATCCCCTTGGTGACCACGGCCCCTAGCCGGTTCAGCGGGAAGAAGCACCCGTACTCTCGGCCGTAGCCGAAGGTCCCGGAGGCGGTCATGACCGGGTTCTTCAGAGCCACCCCGGCGATGGTCAGCCCTAAATCAGCCACCGATGATCACCTCCCGGGCGCCAAAGACCGGGCCGTCGTGACAGACCCGGAGATAGCCGGGTCCAGCCCCGGACGCCCGCACGGCGCAGCCGAGGCAGGCCCCGACGCCGCAGGCCATCCGGGTTTCCAGGGAGAAGTAGGCGCGGCGGGTCCCGACCATCCCCTGGACCCGCTGGAGCATGGCCTCCGGCCCGCAGGCATAGATGACCGCGGCCGGTTCGCCGGTGAGCCGCTCGCCCAGGGCCTCGGTGACGAACCCCGGCCGGCCGGAAGACCCGTCATCGGTGGTGACGAGGAGCTCATCGGCCGCCTCCCCCAGGACATCGAGGGCCGCCAGACCGGCGGCGGTCTGCGCCCCGACCAGAACCAGGGCCGGTGTCCCCCGCCCCCGGAACCGTTCGGCCAGGGCGACCAGCGGAGCCACCCCGATCCCGCCGCCGACGATGATCGGTTTTGCTCCCGGCCCGAGGTCGGTCGGAAAGCCGCGTCCCAGGGGCCCGATGACGTCGGCCACGTCGCCGGGCCGAAGCCCGGCCAGGTAGCTTGTCCCCCGCCCGACCACCCGGAAGAGGACCTCGATCCACTCCCCGGCCGGGTCGATCCGATGCAGGCTCAGCGGACGCCTGAGTAAGGGATCCAGGCGGTCCGGGGGTGCGCACCGGATGTGGAGGAACTGCCCCGGCTCGGCCGAGCGGGCCACTTCCGGGGCTTTGAGTCGCAGTCGGCGGTACGAAGGGCCGGCCGGGCCGCTCTCCACGATCGGCGCTTTATCCAGCGAAACCATCATCCACCCTCTTCTCGTTCAGGTAGTCCTGGAGGGCCCGCGGGGCGAACGGCCGCCCCGGCAGGCCGGCCTCGAGCACCTCGGCCAGGGCCGCGGCCGTGTCCAGAGAGGTCAGGCAGGGTAAGCCGTACTCGACGGCCGCCCGGCGGATGCGGAACCCGTCCCGCTCCGGGCGTTTCCCCTTGGTCAGCGTATTGATGACCAGGTCGACCCGACCGGCCTGGATCTCTTCGAGGAGGTTGGGCCCGGCCTCGCCTATCTTACTGACCCGGGTCGCCCGGATCTTCGCCGCCGCCAGGGCTCCCGCCGTCCCGGCGGTGGCCATCAGCTGGAAGCCGAGGTCGGCGAACCGGCCGAGGAGCGGCAGGGCGGCGGCCTTGTCCCGGTCGGCCACGGTGGCCAGGATGGTCCCTCCCGCCGGCACCCTCACCCCGGCCGCCACCAGTGCCCGGTAGAGAGCGCCGGCGAAGTCCCGGTCGAGACCCATCACCTCGCCCGTCGACTTCATCTCCGGGCCCAGGGAGGTGTCGACGGTGGTCAGCTTTGACCAGGAGAAGACCGGGGCCTTCACCGCCACATACGGCGGCGCGGGCCAGAGTCCCCCCCGGTACCCGAGGGACCTCAGGTCCCGGCCCAGGGCCACCCGGGTGGCCAATCCAACCAGGGGAAGCCCGGTGACCTTGCTCAGGAATGGCACCGTCCGGCTTGACCGGGGGTTGGCCTCGATGACGTAGGCTTCGTCGCCGGCCACGACGAACTGGACATTGATCAGCCCCCGCACCCCCAGGGCCAGCGCCATCCGGGTGGTGTGGTCGACGACCCGGTCGATGACTGCCCGGCTCAGGTTCCGCGGGGGGTTGACGGCGATGCTGTCGCCGGAGTGGACCCCGGCCCGCTCGACATGCTCCATCACCCCGGCCACGAGCACCTCGGAGCCGTCGGCGATGGCGTCGACCTCGACCTCCCTACCCTCGACGTAGCGGTCCACCAGCGCCGGGTGGTCGGGCGAGACCACCGCCGTGAAGGTCAGGTAGTCATCGAGCTCGCCGGAATCGTGGACGATCTCCATCGCCCGGCCGCCGAGGACGTATGACGGTCTGACCGGCACGGGGAAGCCGACTTCGGCCGCGGCCCGCCGGGCCTCCTCGGGCGAAGCCGCCATCCGGCCGGGCGGTCTGGGAATCCCCAGGCCGGCCAGGAGGTCATCGAAACGCCCGCGGTCCTCGGCCATGTCGATCCCATCGACGCCCGTGCCGAGGATGGTCGCCCCCGATGCCGGTCGGAGACGCTGGCATCGGTGGAGACGGTCTCCGGGTTGTTGTTGATGATCACCGACTGGTAGCCTTCCTCGCGGAGGGTCCTCACCGCGTGGACCGAGCAGTAGTCGAACTCGATCCCCTGGCCGATCCGGATCGGCCCGGACCCGATGACGAGGGCCTTGGGCCGCGCCTCCACGACCGCCTCGTCGGTCTCCTCGTGGCACGAGTAATAATAGGGTGTCCTGGCCTCGAACTCGGCCGCGCAGGTATCGACCATCTTGTACACCGGGACCCCGCCGACCCGGGCCGAGCCTCCAACGGCCAGCCCTCCGGCCGCCCCTCCGCCCCGGATGATCCCGGCGATCTTGGCCACAAAAAAGGGGTCGACCCCCGAAAGGGCGGCCACCCGGTCGACCTCCCAGCCGCGGCGCAAGGCCTCGGCCAGGACGAAGAGGCGTTCGTCGTCGGCCCTCTCGAGCCGCTCGGCCAGACGTTCCTCGGCGACCACGGCCAGGGACGGGAGAATCAGGCCACGCGGGCCGATCTCCAGCGATCGCACGGCCTTCAGGAGGGCCCCTTCGAAGGTCCGGTCGATGGCCATCACTTCGCCGGTGGCCTTCATCTGCGGGCCGAGGACCCGGTCGGCCGTACCGAACTTGTCGAACGGCCAGCGGGGCAGCTTGACCACGACGTAGTCGAGGGCCGGTTCGAAGCAGGCGTAGGTGTTCCCGGTGACCGGGTTCCTGATCTGGTCGAGGGTCAACCCGGCGGCGATCTTGGCGGCGATGAAGGCGATCGGGTAGCCGGTGGCCTTGGAAGCCAGGGCGCTCGACCGGCTGACCCGGGGGTTGACCTCGATGACGTGGTACTCGTCGGTCCTCGGGCTCAGGGCGAACTGCATGTTGCAGCCGCCCTCCAGGCCGAGGGCCTCGATGATCCGCAGCGACGCCGAGCGGAGCCGTTGATAGTCGGGGTCGGACAGGGTCTGGCTGGGAGCGACGACCAGGCTGTCGCCGGTGTGGATGCCGACCGGGTCGATGTTCTCCATATTGCACACGGTGATGCAGTTGCCCTTGCCGTCCCGCATCACCTCGTACTCGATCTCTTTCCAGCCGGCCAGGCTCTTCTCGATCAGAACCTGTCCGATGGGGCTGGCCCGAAGCCCCTTGGAGGCGGCCAGGGCCAGCTCCTCAGGGTTCTCGGCGATGCCCCCGCCGGTGCCGCCGAGGGTGAAGGCCGGACGGACGATGACCGGAAAGCCAAGGCGGCGGGCCAGTCGCTTGGCCTCACCGAGGTCGTCGACGATGCCGCTGGCCGGGACCGGCTCGCCGATGGCCCGCATCGTCTCCTTGAAGAGCCGTCGGTCCTCGGCCTTGCGGATGGAATCAAGAGGGGTCCCGAGGAGGGATGTCCCAACCTCCTCGAGGACCCCCGCCTGGGACAGCTCGACCGCCAGGTTCAGCCCGACCTGCCCGCCGAGGGTGGCCAAGAGCCCGTCCGGCCGCTCCTTCCGGATGATCTCGGCCACGCACTGGGCGGTCAACGGCTCGATGTAGACGCGATGGGCAGTCTCCGGGTCGGTCATGATCGTCGCCGGATTCGAGTTGACCAGGACGACTTCGATGCCTTCCTCAGCCAGCGATCGGCAGGCCTGGGTGCCGGCGTAGTCGAACTCGGCGGCCTGACCGATGACGATGGGACCGGAACCGATGACCAGTACCTTTCGTGGACCGGGACGGCGCGACAAAGGCCCTCCCCCTCCGGTCAAGCCCGACCGGCCATGGCCAGGAACTGGCCGAAAAGCTGAGTCGAGTCGCGTGGGCCGGGGGCCGCTTCGGGGTGGTACTGGACCCCGAAGGCCCGGTACTTCTCATGGCGCAGGCCCTCGACCGTCTCATCGTTGAGGTTGCGGTGGGTGACCAAGAGGCCGGTCCCGTCGAGGCTACTCTCGTCGACGGCGTAGCCGTGATTCTGGGTGGTGATGCGGACGTGGTCGGCGGCGAGGTCCTTGACCGGATGGTTGGCCCCCCGGTGACCGTACTTCAACTTGTAGGTGTCCGCCCCGAGGGCCAAGGCCAGCAACTGGTGACCGAGACAGATCCCGAAGATGGGGACCCGGCCGATGAGCTCGCGGACGGTCTTTACGGCCATCGGGACGTCCTTCGGGTCCCCGGGGCCGTTGGACAGGAGGACGGCATCCGGCCTGAAGTCCAGGATGTCCTCGGCCCCGGTGGCGGCCGGTACGACCACCGTGTCGCAATCGTAGGCCTGGAGCGACCGGAGGATGTTGTACTTGACGCCGAAGTCGAGGACGACGACCCGCGGGCCATCGCCGAAGACGTGGTAGGGCCGGGGCGTGCTGACCTCACCGACGAGCCCCTCGAGGCGGGTCGCCCGGGCTTCATGGGCCAGTTCGTCGACGGTCCGGTGGGCGGTGGTCAGGATGCCGAGCATCGTCCCCCGTTCCCGGAGATGCTTGGTCAGGGCCCTGGTATCCAGGCCGGCCAGACCCATGATCCCCTGTTCGGTGAGGTACTCGTCGATGGTCCCGGTGGACTCGCGGTGGCTGGGGTGATGGCAGTATTGGCTGACCAAGAAGCCTTTGACCCACGGGCGTCTCGACTCGACCGCCCGTCCGTTCAGACCATAGTTCCCGATCAGTGGGTAAGTCATCGTGACGATCTGCCCACAGTAGGACGGGTCGGTCAGGACCTCCTGATAGCCGGTCATCCCGGTGTTGAAGACAACCTCGCCTTTCTGCTCCCGGGTTGCTCCGAAAGCCTCGCCCTCGAAGGCCGTCCCATCTTCGAGCACCAAACGCCCGATCATCCTCACCCGCTCCTCTCTCTCCGGTGCCGCCGCCGGTCGCGCCGATCCTTCGGCTCGTCTCGTCCTCTGGCCCCGGCTTGCCCGCCGTCACCTCTCGCTATTCGGCATAAATATACGGCCTGTTTGCATCTTTATGCACTATGATGCATCCTCACGGCCTACCTGTCAAGAGGCTTCGCGGAGGCCTTCTGGATCAGGTCTTGAGGACCCCGTCCTCGGCCACGATGGCCCCGGCGACGATGGTCATCGCCGGCCGGCCGGTCAGCTCCCAGCCGCTGAAGATGGTATTGCGGCTGCGGGAGGCGAACTCGGCCGGGTTCACGGTCCACTGGGCGGACGGGTCGATGATCGTCAGGTCGGCCTCGGCCCCCAGCGACAGGGTCCCCTTGGGGAGTCCGAGGACGCCGGCCGGGCCGGAGGTCAGCTTCTCGATGGCCAGCGCGGCGGTGATCACCTTCTTGGCGACGAGCTCCGAGAAGATCAGGCCGACGGCCGTCTCCAGGCCGACGATGCCGAAGGCGGCGTAGTCGTACTCGACGTCCTTGTCGTCGACGTGGTGCGGGGCGTGGTCGGTGACGATGGCGTCAACCGCCCCGTCGGCCAGGCCGCGACGGAGGGCCTCGACGTCGGCCTTGGTCCGTAGGGGCGGGTTGACCTTGGTGTTCGTGTCGT
>DASXUT010000183.1 GCA_036504675.1 Bacillota bacterium
AAAGAGGCCGGGCTGCGTCTCCCCGCCTGCCCGGAGGACATCGATTATCAGCCGCCCCGCGGCCTGGACCGGGCCGTCATGCGCGCCCTGGCCGGGGGCCAGTGGCTCCGCGCGCGCCAGAACGTCCTGATCGTAGGGCCCACGGGTGCTGGCAAGACCTTCATCGCCTGCGCTCTGGCCAACGCGGCCTGCCGCCAGGGCTTCGCCGCCCGCTACTAACGGGTCCCGAGGCTGCTCTCGGACCTGGCCATCGCCAGAGGACGGGTCTTACCCGAGGCTCCTGGCCAAGCTGGCCAGGATCGACCTCTTGGTGCTCGATGACTGGGCCATCGCCCCGTTCTCGCCGGCCGACTGTCGGGAGATCCTTGAGGTTATCGAGGACCGGTGCCAGACGAAGTCGACCATCATCGCCAGCCAGTTGCCGGTGGACGATTGGCACGCCGCCATCGGCGATCCAACCGTGGCCGACGCCATCCTCGACCGCCTGGTCCACAATGCTCACAAGATCAACCTGAGGGGGGAGTCCATGCGGAAGGTGAAAAAGGGCCCACCGCCAATTGATACCGGGGAGGGATGACCAGAAGGTGCCAGCGTCGCTTCGCTCCGAGTGGTCGCGACTTTCCGGAACGAGTGGCCGAGATTATCCGGAACAGGTGGTCGCGATCGGCCGGACCAGATGGACGGGATTATCCGGAATCACTGGACGAGACTTTCCGGAATCACTGGTCGATTTCGCCGGAATACGCAGTCAGATCGCCCGGCCGGCCACGGCCGGCATCCGCTTCGGCCTGGCGAACCCAGCGGCGCAGCCCCTCGCCCGAGACCCCCAGTTCTCTCGCGACCTCGAGGATCGACTTGCCGCTCGTCCGCACCAGCTCAACAGCTTGAGACCGGAACTCAGCGGGATACGGGGGATGGCTTCTTGTATGGACCCCACCCTTTCCGGACTTCTCTACACCCCAAGTGTAGGGTTGTCCACGAAAGCGGGTCAAGCCCAGTTGTGGCTCCTCGTGAGCAGTTGGCGTAGCCCTTGCGGCCACTGCGCTACCACTAGGCGCCTATGGAGGGGTATCAGTGAGTTACGGCACTTGGAGGAGCGTCGCTACCCTACCGAGAACCTTTGTGGGGCTCATGAACGATGAGCTCTCTCGCTTGGCAGCCAAGTACGAAGGGAATCTACCCGATCTACGCAGTGACTCCACGCTTCTCCTGGGATCAGATTATAGCGGTGAGCACGATGACTCACCATACTTGGTCTTCTCGTTCTTGATGACGACGCTGGAATCATGGTCCGAATGGGAGCCCAGGAGGCAGTCTGTGAGGGCAGTACATCTGAAGGATTCCCGGCGAATGTCGTTCAAGCAGCTTCGGGATAGGAATCGCCAACATGCCCTTGGCCCGTTACTTGAGGCAGCAAACGGTCTTCGTGGATTGTCTCTCACCATCGCAGTGAACAAGAAGTGCCCATCCTTCTTTGCTGAGCCGAGTCCCTTGGACTTGACAAATCCTGCCTTCATGCCGTATGAGAAGTGGAAGCCTTCAGTACTAACGAAGGCGCTCTTCGTTGTTCACTTGCTCGGCGTCCTTCTGGCTGGACTGGCCGCTCCGCGTCAGGACGTCCTTTGGTTTACCGACGAAGACAGTATCGCGGCGAACGATGACCGACTCCCGTGAGCTGACCCAGCTATTTGGTTGGATTGTCTCTAGCTATCTCGAATTTGACATGGGGCACCTGCGTTCCGGAACTAGTAAGTCTGATAATGGCTCGAGACAGATTGAGGACTTCCTCGCGATTCCAGATCTCGTCGCTGGTGCGATTCAGGAGCAGATGTCTGCTAAGCCCAGCGCCCCAGTTTTTCTACGTGATGTCTTCTGGGTACACAACGGTAACTTCACGGACAAAACGAACGAGATCTCTTGGTGGCTGTCGACCACAGGTCGTCCTCTCAAACGCCTCTTGTGTGTCGTCGAACCCAGCAGAGATGATGCTGGGCATTCTGTTGGCTGGTACCACTTTCATAATCAGGACCCGTAACCCCAGGACAAGACTGCTCTTCGTCTCCTACCCGTATATGCTTCCTGCCGGCGTAGCGCAGCGCATGCGAGCAATGACACGCAGGCGTGGGCGCATACTTTTGTGACCCCCTGCCGGTTCCTGAATGAGCTGGGGCCAAACCGCCCGCAGCCCCCAGTAGGGCAAGATGTCTTGGCACTGCTCAGGCAATAAACGCGTCGGGTCCAATTCCAGGAGAATTCGCCGTCAATGATGATACGGCTCCCCCCGGCTTATCTTGAACGCCCGGTAGATCTGCTCGACCACCATCAGCCGGGCCAACTGATGCGGGAAGGTCATCGCCGACAAGGACAGCTTAAGGTCGGCTCGGACCAGCACAGTGGGGTCTAGGCCCAGCGTGCCCCCGATGACGAAGGCCACATTACTCCGGCCCCGGCCGGCCAGGTCGTCGAGGAGGGCGGCCAAGCTCTCTGATGAAAGGGCTGTCCCACGCCGGTCGAGGCAGACCACGTACTCCCCATTGTGCAAGCTATCGCGGATCCTCTGGCCCTCGGCGGCGAGGATCCTTTTCTCTTGCCCGGGGCTCGGCTCGGTTGGGACGGGCTCGTCGGCCAGCTCGACGACCTCGAACCGCCCGTAGGGCTGAAGGCGCTTGAGGTACTCCTCCACCCCGGCCGCGGCGAATGGCTCTCTGACCCGGCCTACGGCAATGATCCTGAAGTGCATCCATCACCCCTCCAGCGAACATCATTCCCCGCCCGGGCCAGGCCTCCTGCCGCCAAAACGGTGCTCGGCGGCCGGGCGCCTCTTCCCCCAAAAAAGGAGGCGCCCGGGCGGGCGCCTGTAAAGGGGGCTATCTGCACTTATCCACTTACCGTTGTGACGGGGCCGCCGACAACCAACCCTACTTGACCTTGCTGAGGAAGTCCTCGAGCATGGCCTTGGAGGCCTTGAGGATGGCCTGATAGTACGGCGGGTTGTGGAAGCCGTTGGACTTGTCGGCCACCATGAAGCTGTTGTTCGTGTAGGCCTGCTTGTAGAGCAGTTCCACACTGGGGTCGATCGTCGTCCCGGCCGCCTTGGCCGCGTCGAGCTTGGTCTTGGCCTGAGCGAGCAGGGCCTGGACCTCAGCCATCTGGTCCTCGATGCTCTGCTTGAACTCCTCGACTTTTTCCTTGGTCATGCTGGTGTGGCACTTGGCGCAGACATCGACGTCGAGCGGGCCATGCTTGGTGGCGATGGTCACGGTCGGGGTGCCGGGGACGAAGGCATGGCTGCCGTCGGCCATATGGCAATCGGCGCACGTGGCCACCTTTGGGGACGGCGTCTTGGGAACGCCCAGGGCACCGATGCCTTTGAACATCTCCTTGGTCGGATGATGGGCGTCGCTACCGGCCTTGAAGGTGTCCGTAGTCAGGTCGGCGGTGTGGCAGACGGTACAAGCATCTTCAACCTTCAGCCGCAGCTGCGCCTCATTGGTCCGCTTGTGCGGATCGTGGCAGACGACGCAGGTGATCCCGGTCCGGTCGTTCTTCAGGTCACCGGTCTTGAAGTCGGCGAGCTTCGGGGCGGTCTTGCCGTTGTAGTTGGCCACGATGACCGTCGCCGAATGGCACTTGATGCAGTTGTCGCCGTAGTGTCCGCCGACCGCGTCAACCTGGCTCTTGAAGAAGCCGGGATGGCCGGTCTTGTTCAGGTCGGCCACCTGGCCGCTGTGGCACTTGGCGCACATCTCGAAGCCGTTGGTCGACTTGATCTTGGTCTTGTCGCCACCGAAGGCGATGTGCTTCGAGCCGGCGCCGTGGCAGGCCTCGCAGGAGACGCCGTTCTCGAACCAGGTCTTGGTGGCCGCGGTGTAGCCGACCACGTGACAACTCGTGCAGGCGCCGCTCCACTTGGAGGCGGCGTTGTCGGTCCAGGTCTTGGTCTCGAGGTTCCAGGTGGCCGGCAGGTACCAGTACTCATCGCCCCTCTTTTCGAGGTAGCGCTGCTGGGTCATCTGGCCGGCGACGACCAGGGCCACCTTGTCCACGGCGAACTTGGTGTTGGTGGCGAAGTCGCCGACGATGGCTCCCGGGGCCTTGGGGTCCTGGATCATCTTTGAGTGGGCCGTGCCCTTCCAATCCGCGTACTTCTGGGCGTGGCAGGTCTTGCAGGTCTCCGAACCGACGTAGTTATTGGCCAGGCTCGTCAGTGAATTGTCGTTGGTGTAGAGGTTGACGAAGATCTGGGCCAGTTGAGCCCGGGTCAGCGTGCCGGCCGGGGTGAGGGTCTTATCGGAGTTGCCCTTGATCATCCCGGAGCGGACCGCGTAGGCGAGGAACGGGGCCTTGTCGGCCGCGACGCTCTTCGCGTCGGAGAATCCGCTGAGGATGGCCGAGACATCGTTCGGGTCCATCTGGACGGCGCTGCCCTCCAGGCCGGCAGCCCGGACGATGGCGACGACCGTGGTCTGTCGGTCGGCCGCCGTATTCGGACGGAAGGTCCCATCGGCATAGCCGGGAATGAGCTTTTGGGCCCCAGCCACGCCGGCCGCGAACCAATCGCTCTTGGAGACGTCCTTGTAGGCGGCGCCCCCGCCTTCTGGCAGGTTGAAGGCACGAAGGACGATGGTCGCCAGCTCGCCTCGGGTGACTTTGTCATCGGGCCCGAACGAGTTGTCCGGACGACCCTTGAAGATACCGAGGGTGGCCGCTTTCAAACCTACTGACTGACCCCAGTGCCCGTCGAGGTCCCAGAACTTCTTGGACTTGTCGACCGGCGGGGCGGGCGGGGTCGAGCCGCCGTTACCGCTGGATCCACCGGAGTTGCTTCCGGAACTGCCAGCCGGCTTGCTCGAGGCATCGCCGGGCAACGTCTTGGCGTTGATCTCGGCGATATTGCTAAAGCCGTCCCCGTCAGAGTCCTTCGACTCGATGGCGGTGAAGCTGTGGTTGGCCGCACCGAAGTCGCTGCCGTAGCCGTTCAGACTGAAGTCGGCCTTGTGGCAGACATTACAGCTGTCCAGCTTGGAACCCTTTAGAGCAGGGTAGCCGCCGGTGAGAGAACCTTGATACTCGGCTTTGGCCAGGGCCACCCCGGAGATCGTCAGGATGGCCAGAGCCACCACCGCGACGAAGAGGATGCCTTTCCTCACTGACTCGCCTCCTTTCCTGGTGCTGTGGGTCTTGGCGCTTGGTGTATTGTCCAACCGCTTTTGGATCATCTGTGGTTTTCACCTCCTTCACCAAAAGGCTCAGGACAGGTTTAAGAGAGCCCAGGGGGCCCTCATCTTCTTTGCTGTTATGCCAGCGTTCTTACTAAAGTTTGTACTTTGCTTCACTAAGCTGGCCTTTCTCGTCCCATCCTTATGCCGCCGACAGGCCTTGAGTACCTTTCTCAACGCCCATTAGTTGTTCCTGTGCTATCTATCACATTAACGTGCCACTTGTATTTCTACGGGGCAAATGGAAATCCTTCCGCTGGGCAAAAAAATGGCCCCGGTTTCTAGAACCGGGGTCCGTGGAGCTCAGTTTTGGAGCCGGGGACTTGAGCCGCCCGTTGCTTCGACCGGGCTAGTTGGGCGCCGGTGCTTGGCCGAGGGTGACAGTGAAGGTCTGCTGGGCTCCGTTCCTGGTCACGACCACCGTCACCTTGACCCCGACAGAATAGGTGCGGACCAGGTTCTTGATCTCGGAGCTGGACTCGACCGTCTTGCCGTTGATGGAGAGGATGATGTCGTCCTTCTTGATCCCGGCGTTGGCCGACGGCCCGTTGGCGACCAGGGACACCCCGAGGTACGGCCACGACACGCTGCCCTTGTCGACCAGCTGGTTGACGACCTGGCGGACGGTGTTGATGGGGATGGCGAACCCCAGGCCTTCGATGCCGGTCGCCTTGATCTTGACGGTGTCGATCCCGATCACCTGGCCCAGCTCGTTGACCAGCGGGCCGCCGCTGTTGCCCGGGTTGATGGCGGCGTCGGTCTGGATCAGGCTGAGCTCGCGTCCGTCGTCCATCTGCATCTTCCGATTCAATCCGCTGATGATCCCGGCGGTCACCGTCCGCTCAACTCGCCGACGGCGTTGCCAATGGCCACGGCCAGCTCGCCGACCTTGAGGGTGCTCCGATCGCCGAGGGTGGCTGCCGGGAGGGTTCCGGCGTCGACCTTGAGCACGGCCACGTCGCTGTATGAGTCGCTGCCGATCAACGTGGCCTGGATCGGGGCCTTGCCGTCGCCCAGGGAGACCATGATCGGGCTGGCGCCGTCAATGACATGGTACCTGCTGCCGATCGGTAATGGCGACGACGGACGGGCCGACGGCGTCAGCGATGGCGACCAACTCGGGGCAGGCCAGATAAAAAAGGAGGCGCCCGTGGCGGGCGCCTTCAAGGGACAATAAGCACTTACCGATTTACCGCTGCAGTGTGATCGCAGTCGCCGAAATCGCGGTGACAGCCACCGGGTCGGAAGTTACGCCCACCCTGACACCGTCGTCCTACTTGACCTTGCTGAGGAAGTCCTCGAGCATGCCCTTGGAGACCTTGAGGATCTCCTGGTAGTACTGCCAGGTGGCCAAGAGGGACCAGTATTCGTCACCTTCTTCTCAAGGTAACGCTTCTGGCTCATCTGACCGGCGGCAAGCAGCTGCTGAATCATCTTCGAGTGAGCCGTGTACTTTCAATCGTCATACTCTTGGGAGTGGTCGGTCTTGGAGGTCTTGGAGGTCTTGGAGGTCTTGGAAGTCTCGGAGCCGACGTCCCGGCCGGCTCGGGTGTCCTTGTCATCGGGCCCGAACGAGTCGTCCGAGCGCCCCTTGAAGATGCCGATGGTCACCGACTTCAGGCCTACCGCCTTGGCCCAATGCCCATCGAGGTCCCAGAACTCCTTGCACTTGTCGACGGGTGGGGTCGTCGGTGTGGGTGGGGCCGTCGGTGCGGGTGGGGTCGTCGGTGCGGGCGGGGTCGTCGGTGTGGGCGGGGTCGCCGGCTTG
>DASXUT010000184.1 GCA_036504675.1 Bacillota bacterium
CCCCTCGGCTCGACGCCCAGCTGGAAGACTTGGAGGGCCATGGCCACGGCGGCCGACACCCGGCCGATCTCCTCAAGGAGGATCAGCCGGGCCACATAACCCAGCCCGAGCCCACCGTACTGGGTCGGGACGGTCACTCCAAAGAAGCCCGCTTCGGCCATGGGTTTGACCAGTTCCATCGGAAACTGACCGGTCTTCTCCATCTCGGCCACCCTGGGTTCGATCTCCGTCTCGGCGAACTCACGGGCGGCTCGTCGCAACATCTCCTGTTCCTGGCCGAACTGAAAATCCATCTTCCTCCCATCCCTCCTGGCGGTCTATTCTTCCACAACGACCACCCGGGCAGGCGAGGCTTCCAGCCCCTTGAAGCGGAGGGGTAGAGCGTACATTTCGACTTGTGGTTTGGCGATGGTGAGGACGTTGGTTAGGTATTCAATGATGATCACGCCGTTGCCCAGGAGGACTTTGTGAACCGGGAATGTGGCGTCGCCGGGCTTGTCGGTCTGGAAGTCGAGGGCCACGAGGACGAAGCCTTGATCGACCAACCACCCGGCGGCATCGGGCGTGAGATACGGCGAGACCTGGAAGTAATCGTCGTTGCCCCAGCACCGATCGGTGTACCCGGTACGGATGATCGCCCGGTTCCCCTTCTTGATCGGCTTGGGGCACGCCCCTTCCAGGTCGGCCGCGGTGATCGGCTCGAGGTTTCCCTTGCCGTACATGTCGATGACCGTCGTCGGCCCGCACAATACGTCCAAGGGCACCTGCTCGATCGTCCCGCGCTCGTAAAAGAAGTGTTTCGGCGCGTCGACATGAGTTCCTGCATGCATGAAAACAAGAGCCTTGCTGGCGGTCCGCCCGGCGGGACACTGGGCGGGCGTCAGGACGGCCTCGAACTTCGGCTTGGGATACCAGGGGACCGGGAAAACGGGCATCCCCTCAGTCAGGTCGAGGGTCAAGTCGATGATCTTCTTCAAAGTCTGCTCCCCCTTGAGAAGGATGATGCGGCGTGGCATGGCGCGCCGGGGTCTTCAGGCAAGCTTGGCGCCGCGATTGGCCGGACCGGCGACCCTGGCGTACAGGCCGAGGATGCCCGGGGGGACGGGGCGCGGATTGGGGACGGCCGGGCGGGCCAGCACGATGTCGGCGTTGGCCACGTCCAGGCGGCGGCTCGGCAGGTCGATGGAGATGATGTCACCGTCGCGCAGTTTCGCCAGCGGGCCTCCGACGGCGGCCTCCGGGGTGATCTGGCAGACTCCGAGGCCGCGGGCGAAGCCGGAGAAGCGACCGTCGGTGATCACCCCGACCTTCCCCTCCAGCCCCTTGCCGACAATGGCCGCCAGGACGGCGTAGGTGTCCGGCATGCCCGGGGCCCCGCGGGGACCGACGAAGCGGACCACGACGACCTCGCCCGGCTTGACCTGGTCGCTCTGAACGGCCGCCAGGGCCTCCTCCTGCGAGTCGTAGACCCGGGCCGGTCCTTCGGGGTGAAGGATGGTATTGTCGAGGCGTCGGGCCACCGAGCCGACAGGGGCGATCGAGCCGTGAAGGACGGTCAGTCCGCCCGTCGTGTAAACCGGGTTGTGTCGCCGGCGGATGACCTCATCGTTGCGCCCGCCCGGCGGCTCCTTGGCCGCGTATTCATCGAGGATGCCGCCGGCAGTCTTCCCGGCGACCGTCGGGACCTGGAGGTTGAGTCGATCCCTGATCTCGCGCATCAGCGCCGGGAGGCCGCCGTGGGCGTGAAAGTCGGTCACGAAATACGGCCCGTTGGGCTTGACGTTGGCCAGGCACGGCGTGTTCTGGCTGGCCCGCTCGAAGGTCTCGAGGTCGATCTGGTCGCCCAGGCCGAGCTCGTCGGCCAGGGCCAGGATATGGAGGACGGCATTGGTCGACCCGCCCAGGGCCATCAGCGTGTGGATCATGTTGGCAAGGGTCTCGCCGGTCAGGATCTGGCGCGGGCTGAGGCCCTCGTGGACCATCTCGACGACGCGGCGACCGGATTCCTTGGCGATCCTCAGACGCTCGCCGCTGAAGGCCGGAGCCGTGCCGGCCATCGGCAGGGCCAGCCCCGATGCCTCGGTGAGGCACTGCATCGTATTAGCCGTCCCGAGGATGGGGCAGGCCCCATCGGTCGGGCAGACGGCGTCCTCGAGCTTGAGGACGTCCTCGGGCGAGACGCGGCCGGCCGGAAGGGCCCCGAAGATGAGTTCGTCGAGGTCGGACAGGACCACCGGCCGGCCGGCCGAGTAGCCGGGGGACATCGTCCCGCCGGGGACGATCACCGCCGGCAGGTTCAAACGGGCCAGGGCCAAAAACGCCCCGGGGGCCGTCTTGTCGCAGGCGATGACGGCGACCACGCCGTCGAACATCTGGGTCTCGACGATGGTCTCGATGTCGAAGGCCAGGACGTCCCGGGCGGCCAGGTCGAAGTTGATCCCCCGCAGCCCCAGCACAGGGGTGGCACACTGGGAGATGGCCCCGAACTCGAAGGGGCAACCACCGGCCTGCCAGATGCCGGCCTTGACCTGTTCGACCACGCTGCGCAGGTGATGGTGCCCCGGGCAGACCTCGCTGAAGGTGTTGACCACGGCGATGAGGGGGCGCGACAGATCCCTGTCGGTATAGCCCATCGCCTTGTAGACGGCTCGCCGGTGGGTCCCGGCGGCGCCGGTGAAGTACTCCTGGGTCGGCCATTTGGCCTCGGCCAAGACGAATCTCTCCTTCCTGGTGGGCGGTCTGGGTCGAGGCGAGAGCCGCCTCCATCCGGACCTCTGGACTCAGGGCTCGACGATGACCTTGACCGCCAAGAGGTCGCGATCGACCGCGGCGGCAAACGCCCGATCAATCTCCGACAAGGGGAATCGATGGGTGATCAGCCGGGCCAGATCCACCGTCCGCTTGCGGGCGAGGCCGATGGCCGTCGGGAAGTCCCAACAGTACCCGGTGGACCCCAAGAGGCCGATCTCCCGGGAGACGAAGATGGGCGCCTCCAGGGTGACCTGCGGGTTCTCGAAGATCCCGATCAGGGTGGCGATGCCGCCCTTGCGGAGGGCCATCAACGACGAGACCAGGGTCCCCTGAGCCCCTACTGCCTCGAAGGTCCGCGAGACCCCGAGCCCGCCGGTGGCCTGGCGGATGTACTCGACCGGTTCCTCCAACCGGGCGTCGATGACCTCGGTCGCCTCGAGTGAGGCGGCCATGGCCAGACGGTCCTGGCGGATGTCGACCATGAAGATCCGTTCAGCCCCGGCGGCCTTGCAGACGGCGAGGGTCAGAAGGCCGATGGGACCGGCCCCGAAAATGGCCACGCTGTCCCCCAGTCCCACGCCGGCCCGGCGGGTGGCGTGGGTGGCCACGGCCAGTGGCTCGACGAGCGCCCCTTCGGCGTACGAGAGCTCGGTCGGGAGGTGATGAACCCATTGCTCCGCGGCCACGTAGTACTCAGCCAGGCCGCTTCGACCCATGCGGTAACCGTACTTGATGTTCTGGCACCGGTTGTACTCGCCGAGCCGGCAGTAGTGGCAGGTCCCGCAGGGGATGATCGGCTCGACCAGGACCCGGTCGCCCAGCTTGAACCGGGTCACGGCGCTCCCCCGCTCGACGACGTCACCGGCCAGCTCGTGGCCGACGGCCGACGGCAGTTTGGCGTCGGGGTGTTTGCCTCGGTAGAGGTGGAGGTCACTGCCGCAGATGGCCGAAGCCTTGACCTCGATGAGGACTTCGTCCGCGCCCAGGGAGGGCCGTGGCAGCGCCTTCAGATCGACCCGGCCCGGCGCCGTGATCTCGGCCGCGCGATAGGTGTTGGTTGAACGCTGGCTACTGGCCATCTTCCTCGTCCTCCACGATGAAGTCGTCTTTCGTCCCGAAAAGACGGGGCTTGCCGGCCAGTTCCCGAATCTCGTCGGTGATCAGGAAGATCTGCGGCGGGCAGCCTGGCACCCATCGTCCCTGACCCTTCCGACCGGCGTTCTTCAAGCACTTCCCGATCAGGATATTGCGGCTCGGGTCCTGCCCATCCTCGGCCGAGACGGCGGCGTCCGGGCCGATGAAGAACCGGACATACGGCAGGAGAGCCAGGACCTCGGTCTGTTGCGCCCGGTCGAGGGCGATGCGGAGCCCCTCGCGGCAACCGGTGCAGGCCTTGCCGTCGACGATGCAGACATTGTCGGGGTGAGTGAAGGGAAAGACCGCCCGTTTGAACGGCCGGGCCAGGTCGCCGACCCGCTCCCCGACCACCTGGATGTCCTCCTCGGGCACGCCCTGGCCGAGTTCGAGGGCCTTCCTGACCGTCTCGACCTCGTCGGGGGCGAAGCCCATCAGGCGACCGGCCACCAGGTCCACGGCGGCGCAGTCGGTCCCGGCCATGATCACCCCGAAGTTGGCCGGGGTGCCGCCGACCGGGCCATCGCCCTCCATCGCCACCGTGCCGTCGGCCACGATCAAGTCGGGCTTGAGCACGCGGTTGAGGTCCACGATGGCCTCGACCAGGCCGCGGTTGTGGAAGCGCTTCTTCTCCTGAGCCGGCATGGTCCCCTTGAGGTTCTTCATGGCCACGGTGATCCCGACCCCGGCATGGGTCTTCATCACCGGGACGTCGACCAGGAAGTCGGAGGAAAGGACGGTTCGGGCGATCCGGATCCTCTTGAGCAGGGTGGCCCCGGGCACGTCGACGGAGTCGAAGACGTCGTCATTCAGGTCGACCAGCCGGGCCCGGTGACGGTCGGCCACTTCCCGCAGACCGAGACGTTTGAAGGCCTTCTTCGTGTCGAGCCCGACGGCGATGGCCTCCCCGACGATGAGATCGGCGGTGGGGTTGACCTCTCGCATGACTTCGAGGACGGCCCCGATCACCAGGGTGCTGGTGACGATCCCGGTCTCCCACCCGACGTCGTCGGCGGTGAGGTTCGGTTTGACCAGGATCCGCCGCGCCCTGGCGGCCTTCTCCCGCCAGCCGACGAGCAGGCCGACGGCCCGCCTGACCGATTCGGCGACCCCCTCCGGTGAAAAGGCGTCGGCCGCCCGGGTGACGGCGACGATGGAACGGCTCATCGGACCTCACCGGTTCCCGCTTTGGGCGGCCGGGCCACCGGCCGGGCCACCGCGGCGGGCGACAAGACCCGGCCCGGGACTCCCGGGGCGAGGAGGAAGATCATCTCCAGGCCGTCCTTCCCGACCCAGGCCACGCAATGGGTGACCCGCTCCGGGACGCAGGCGACCACGCCCGGTTTGAGGACGTAGCGGTCCTCGCCGGCCAGCAGCTCGCCCTCGCCGGAGAGGACGTAAAACATCTCTTCCCAAGACTCGTGGGCGTGCGGCCGGCCCGAGCCGCCGGCCGGCCAGTGGGCCCGGCCGATGGTCAACTTGGCCGAGCCGCCACCCTCCGGGTCCATGATGACCTGCATCACCTGGGCCCCCAGGGGGACCATCGGGGCGTCCGCCTCCGAGGCGATGAACGGCACGCCGCCCGTGACCGGACCCGGTGAACGCACCCTGGCTTTCCGCGTCAGTGGTTCGTCCATGGCTCTCGCCCTCTTTCCCAGTTCTTCGTCGATGGACCCGGCGCGGACGCCGCCGGCGGTTGCCGGCGCGGCGCGTTACCTCCCGGCTTCCTTGCCGCAGACCTTGTCGACGATGACCCGGAAGTCATACTCGTTCAGAAGGCCGCCCTTTTCGTACGAGCGCTGCTTGATCAGGGGAACCATGGCCAGGACCTGCTGGTCGTCGGCGGTCCGGCCGATCTTGTCCAGCCAGATCTTGACCGACTCGGTCCCGCTGTGCTTGCCCAGGACGCATTCGACGGGGGCGTTGCCGAACATGGCCGGGTCATAGGGGACGTACTCGAGCATGTCCTTGGCGCCGCAGGCCCGAATCCAGCCGGAGACGATGCCCGACTCGAGGTTGAGGACGGTGTCGCCGATCAGGCCGCGATTGGTCCGCTGTTGCATCTTGGCGGCTCGGAGGACGAACCTGGAGAGGTCGACCATCTTCTCGGTCTTGATCCCGGTGTCGATCCCGTACATCATCAGGAGGGCCGAGGCGACTTCTTCGTAAGCCGCGTTGCCGGCGCGTTCGCCGACATTGGAGACGGTGGTGTGGGCGACCTCGCAGCCCGAGGCCAGGGCCATGATGGTGTTCGCCCCGGCGAAGCCGAAGTCGTCGTGGAAGTGAGCCTCGAGGGGCACGTTGACCCGCGACCGGACCTTGCCCACCAGCCAGGGCACGGCGTGCGGGGAGAGGGTGCCGAAGGTGTCGACGATCGCCAGGGCGTCCATATGGCCGTGCTTGGCGACATTCTCGACGAGGTCGAGGACCCAGTCGATGTTCGCCCGGCTCTCGTCGATCAGGAAGAAGACCGTATAGAGGCCCAGTTCGTGGGCTCTGGCGGTGGCCTTTATCGAGAGGTCCATGGCCTTCTCCAGCGGCCATTGGTAGGCTTTCTGAATGAGGTGGTCGGACGAGGGGATCTCGACGACCACGCCGTCGACGCCGCAGTCGGCGGCCCGGTTGACGTCATCGATGACGCAGCCGGCGAAGGAGAAGACTTTTGGCCCGAACTTCCGCTTGACGATTTCCTTGATCGCGTTCTCGTCCTGCGGGGAGACCGCCGGCATGCCGGCCTCGATGCGGTGGACGCCGGCCTCGGCCAGCCGTTCGGCGATGCGGAGCTTGTCGTCGACGTCGAAGACCAGGGCCGCCTGCTGTTCTCCGTCACGCAGGGTGACGTCGTGGAACTGGATCCGCTTCGGGAACTTGAACCCCTTGACCACCTCGGGTTCGAAGTTGTACGGACTAAGGAACCAACGGTCAGTATGCCAGGGCGTGTTCGCCATTTCGGAGTCGTCCTCCTTGAGAGCGGGTTTGGGGACCGGTCCTCGCCGTCGACGCCGGCTAGCCGCGGGGGACCATCGCGATGCAGTTCTGTGGGCACAGCTGCGGGCACAGGCCACACCCATCGCACTTCTCCCCGACCCGATAGGTCTTGCCGTCATGGCCGATGGCAAAGTAGATGCAGACGCGCTCGCACAGGCCGCACCCGTTGCACTTGGCCTCGTCGATCCTGGCGCGGACGGTCTTCTCCCGGGCGACCTGGGCCATCGTCTTGACCTTGCGGTTGACGGCCCCGCGGAAATCGCCCAGGGTGGCGTAACCGTGCCTATCCATCCACTCACCGAGCTCGCGGTTCAACCGGTCGATGACCTCGTAGCCCTGCATGATGATGGCCATCGCCGTCTGGATGGTGGTCGAGCCGGCGAGGACGTACTTGACCACATCCTCGCCGTTCAGGACCCCGCCGCACCCGCTGATGGGGATGGAGAGGCCCGGATGGACCAGGTTGATCCAGTAAAGCGCGTAGTGGATGGCCCACGGGCCGCCGTGCCCGGCGGTGCCGCCGTGCAGAACCGCCTCTTCCGTGTTGACGTCGATGTCCAGACCGGGGAAGCGGCTGAACATGGTCACCGCGTCGGCCCCGGCCTCCTGGGCGAGTCTGGCCACCACGGCCGGATCGGACATCTGCGGGGTCATCTTGGCGATGATCGGGATCCCAAGGGTCCTCTTCATCAGCCGGACGTTGTGGTCGATGACCTCGGCGATGTGGTTGGTCTGGTGCAGGACGATGGCTCCGTGGGGGCAGGACAGGTTCAGCTCCAGGGCGTCGGCCCCGGCTTCCTCGACCATCCGGCCCCACTTGACCCAGGTCTCGTCATCGAGTCCGCCGATGCTGGCGATGATTGGGATCTCCAGAGACCGCTTGGCCTTGCGAATCTCCTCGCAGTAGGCCTCGATGCCGTACTCGTAACCCTGCTCGTAAGAGTAGAGGGTGGTCGACCGGTTGGTCCCCGCCTTCCGCTGGATGATCGCGAAGCGCGGGGTCGGGGAGTTGGCCATCAGGGGTTCCTGGAAGGCGGTCTTCATGATCACCGACCCGACCCCGTGGTCTTGGGCCCGCTTCAGCCGCTCGGCGTTGCCGGTGATCCCGGCGGAAGCGGCCATGATCGGGCTCCTGAGCTTCAAACCGAGGAACTCGACAGAGAGGTCTGCCAACGTGCTTGCCTCCTTGACCTTGGTATCTGGCGCGGTGGGTGAGGTTCGGGCGATCAGGCGCCCGACGCCTGGCCCCCCAGGTAGGCCGCTTCGACCTTGGGGTTTCGGGCCAGTTCGGCGCCGGTCCCCTGGAGGGCGATGTGGCCGTTCTCGAGGACATAGGCGTGGTCGGCCACGGCCAGGGCCTTGCGGGCGTTCTGCTCGACCAGGATGATCGTCACGCCCCGCTGGTTGATCTCCCGGATCAGCTCGAAGACCTGCTTGACGATCTTCGGGGCCAGGCCCAGCGAGGGTTCATCGAGGAGCATGATCCGCGGCGACGACATCATCCCGCGCCCGATGGCCAGCATCTGCTGCTCGCCGCCGGAGAGGGTCCCGGCGGCTTGGCCGGCCCGCTGCTTCAGGATGGGGAACATCTCGTAGACCAACTGGCGAACCTTGGCCGACTCGGTCCGCTTGGCCAGGTAGCCCCCCATCGTCAGGTTCTCGTCCACGCTCAGTGAGGAGAAGACCTTCCGCCCCTCCGGCACCTGGACGATACCGGCGGCGACGGTCAAATGGGCGGCCGACGGCAGCGGCTTGCCGTCCAAGAGGATCTGGCCACTCCTCGGGTGGACGATTCCGGAGATGGTGTTCAGGAGGGTCGTCTTGCCCGCCCCGTTGGAACCGATGACGCTGACGACCTTCCCGCCGGGGACGGTCAGGTTCAGGTCGTGCAGGGCCTCGATCTTGCCATAGGCCACGTGGAGGTCCTTGACCTCGAGCATCATTCGAACTCCTCCCCGAGGTAGGCCTTGATCACGACGGGATCCTTGCGGATCTGTTCCGGCGTGCCCTGGCCGATGGTCCGTCCGAAGTCCTGAACGTAGATCCAATGGCAGAGACGCATGACCACTTCCATTCGGTGCTCGATGAGGATGATCGACAGGTCGAGCTCGCCGAAGAGCTCTTGGATCAGCTCGACGAAGGCGCGGACCTCGGCCGGGTTCAGGCCGGCCGCCGGCTCATCGAGCAGCAGCAGCCTGGGCTCTCCGGCCAGGGCCCGGGCCAGTTCCACCCGACGCTGCAGGCCGTAGGGAAGGCTGCCGGCGAATTCCCCGCCGTGCTTGGCCAGACCCACCCGATCCAGCCAGTGAAGGGCCTTCTCCTCGACTTCCTTCTCCTTCGCGGCGACCCCCTTCAACCCGATCATCGCCTGCAGCATCCCGTACTTGGCCTGCCAGCTGAAGGCGATCTTGACGTTATCGAGGACGCTCATATCGGCGAAGAGCCTGATGTTCTGGAAGGTCCGGGTCATCCCCCGGCGGCCGATCTCGTAGGATCTCTTCCCGGCGATGTTCTGGCCCTGAAAGATGATCTCTCCACTGTTGCAGGGGTAGACGCCGGACAGGAGGTTGAGGATGGTGGTCTTCCCCGCCCCGTTCGGGCCGATTATCCCGACCAGGCGGTTACGGTCCACGACGGCGTTGAAGTCGTCGACGGCATGGACGCCGCCGAACCGCTTACCGAGGCCCTTCACCTCGAGTAAGGACGTTTGCCGCTTCTCAGGCATTGGCCTGAGCGCCTCCCTTCGCCGCCTCGGGCTTGCCCCGCCCGGAGCCGCCGCCCGCGCCCGGTCGCCGCTTGAGCCCAAGGGTCTCCAAGGACAACTCCCATCGACCGAAGAGTCCCGCCGGTCGGAAGTTGATAATCAGCAGGATGATGAGGCAATAGATGGCGACCCGCCATTGCGAGGCGAACCGCAGCACCTCCGGCAGGGCCGAGAGGGTGGCCGCCCCGATGATCACCCCGGTGAGGCTGTCGCGCCCACCGAAGAAGACCATGATGATCCAGATGGCCGACTGCATCCAGCCAAACATGGCCGGCTCGACATAAGTCGTGAAGAAAGCCATCAGGGCCCCGGCGAAGGCCGACAGACCGGCGCCGAGCAGAAAGACCTTCAGTTTGTGGTCGAAGGCGTTGATCCCCATGACCTCGGCGGCCAACTCGTCCGTCCGAATGGCCAGGCAGTCCCGGCCGAACTTGGAGTAGCGAACGTTGCGGACCAGCCAGACCGCGACAATCAGGGAGACCACCGCCAGCCAGGGCGTGGTCAGCTTGGGGACCCCGGCGAAGCCCATGGCCCCGCCGGTCCACTTGACCGACTCATTCATCACCGCCCGGGCGGCCTCACCGAAGCCGAAGGTGGCCAGGGCAAAGAAATCCTGACGGATCTTCAGGGTGGTGGACCCGATAAAGTAGCCGACCCCGATGGCCACCAAGACGGCCAGGACCACGGCCAGCGGGAAGGGCACGTGGAAGGTGACCACGGCTAGGGCCGAGACGTAGGCGCCGAGGCCCATGAAGGCCGCCTGACCCAGCGAGAAAAGGCCCGTCAGGCCGGTCAGGACGAAGGTCCCGAGCACCCCGATAATGGTGATGGCGGTGAAAACCCCTACCGTGACATAGTAAGACACGCTATCCACCTCAAGTGTGGTTGCTCAGATGGGGTCTTTCCGGTCAGGCCTTTTCCTTGAAGCTGACGCCGGCGAAGCCCTGTGGGCGAACCAGCAGGAAGACGACCATGATGACGAAGATGACCGCCGGCGAGAGCCCGGCGCCCATCACCGAGATCAGCAGGACCTCAACGATGCCAAGGGCCAGAGCACCCATCGCCGCGCCGGTCAGGCTGCCGAGGCCGCCGAGGACCGAGGCGATGAATCCCTTGACCACGAGTTGCCCGATCTGTGGGTAGAGCGTGTAGGCCATCCCCAGGAGCACGCCCGACAGGCCGGCCAACAGGCCGGAGACGAAGAAGGTGGCGGTGACGATGAAATCTACGTTCACGCCCATCAGGTTGGTGGTGGTGAGGTCGTTCGAAGCCGCCCGGATGGCGATGCCGACCCTGGTGTACCGGAGGGCCCAGGCCAGGGTGCCGAAGGCGAGCGCCGCGCAGACCATCATCAGGATGTAGAGGATCGAGATGCTGACCCCGCCCACCGTGAAGTAGGTCGTCTTGATCAGCGCCGGGTAGGTGAAGAACGAGGCCCCGAAGAAGATGACCAGCACCTGCTCGAGAAGCATCAGCATGGTCACTGAGGTGACGAAGAAATAGACCAATTGGCCGCGCTTCTTCCGGATCGACCGGAAGGCAAGGACCTCGACGACGCAGGCCACAAGGCCGCCCGCCAGGGTGCCCAGGAGCAGCGTCGGAATGAGGGGCAAGTGGAGGTAGAGGGCCCCGAGGTAGCCGATGTAGGCGCTGATCCCGATGACCCCGCCGTGGGAGAAGTTGGAGAACTTAAGGACGTTGAAGACGAGGGCGAAGCCGACCGCGATCAAGGCGTAGACCGCCCCCAGCGAGATCCCGTTGACGACCTGCTGGATGACAACACTCAAGAAACCTGTTCCTCCCATAGGTGCTACCCTCTCCTAAAGAGGTCCGGAACCGGGGGCGAGGCCCGCCCCCGGTTCCGTGCCACATGGTGTCCTTACTGGGTCGGCTCGGTGTACTTCGTGAGCGTGGTCGGTTTGCCGCCCTTCATCTGGAGGATGACCATCGGCAGCCCGACCGGTCGATGGGTGTCCGACGAAATCGTCACGGAACCCTGGTAACCAGGAAAGGCCTTGGTCTTGTTCATCTCCTCGGCGACCATCTGCGAGGTGGCCTTCTTGTTGGCCGCGTAAGCCCGCTTGATCGCCTCGATCAGGGCGCCGTAGGCGTCCCAGCCGGAGTAGCTCTGGGCGATGGCGGCGTATCCGAACTTGGTCTGGTACTCGCCGGAGAACTGCTTCAGGTTGGCGGCGGCGGGATCGACGCCGTACGGGAAATAGACGCCCTCAGAGGCCTTGGGGTCGGTGTTGCTCGAGGTGGCAAAGGGGATGTAGGAGTTGTCTCCGAGGATGGTCGCCTTGATCCCGAGCTCGTAGGCCTGCTGCAGGGTGAGCGGGATCTCCTGCGGGTAGTTCGGCATGTAGATCGCTTCGGGCTTGGCGTTCTTGATCTTGGTCAACTGGGTCTTGTAGTCCTTGTCGGCGGTCAGGAAGGTCTCCTTATCGAGGATCGTCCCGCCGTGGGCAGTAACGTAGGCGATGAACGGTTCCGCCAGGGAGACCGAGTAGGCGTTCTGCTGGTTGTAGAGGATGGCGAACTTCGTCAGCTTCAGTTCCTTGATGGCGTACTCCGCGATGATCCGGGCCTGGGTGCCGGCAGAGTTCTGACCCAGGAACATATAGGCGTATGGCTTGCCGGTCTTCGCGTCGGTGGTCGCCTTCTCGTCCATGAAGAGGCCGACGATGGGGACCTTCTTCGTGTCGGAGATGGGCGCGAGGGCGATGCCCATGTTGGCGATGGGCGGACCGAGGACGGCCAGGACCTTGTCTTGATCAACCAAGCGGTTGTATGCGTTGATGGCTTCGTTGACTTCGGATTTGGTGTCGTAGCTGATGATCCGAACCTTTTTCCCGTTGATGCCACCGGCGGCGTTGAGCTTCTCCGTATACATCTGGGCGGCGTTGGTCATGGCCAAGCCAAAGGCCTTATTCGGGCCAGACAGGTCCTGGATGTTGCCGATCAGGATCTCACTTGACCCACTGCTGCACGCGGTGGCGAAGACGGCCACCGACGCCAGCATGACCACGGTCAGAAGCAGAGCTAGGCTCTTCCGCACCTTCCATCCTCCTCATTAGTCGACTTGCTTACGGTCACTTGCCTCTTGGTTCGTTCCGGAACGGAGCGAGTCAGGCAACCTTTGGATTCTGGGAGACCACCCCCTCGATTCCTGCGGCCAAGAGAAACCGACAAATCGGAACCAAACCAAGCCTGATGACCGAGGCGCGAGCAGTCGTGGGCTCTTGTGCCATCTTTCACATGTAGCAAGACCTATGCCACGGCACGGGAGAACAAGAAAGGCCGTCGCGGAGGGGCTTGTCCGCTCCTCCCCGCATCACCCTGTCCGCGGGTGTCGGTTCTGACCGACAGAGCCCGCTCGATGAGGCCGGAAACCGGGGCGCGTCTACCATTCAGCTGTTGTCTGGCTTCTCCGACATGTCGGTTCAGAGCGACGTCCTATCGCTTGGCAAGTCCGAATTGTCCCATTTTTTCATAGAGGGTCGAGCGGTGAATGCCGAGGCGACGGGCAGCTTTCACCTTGTTCCCCCCGGCCGCCTCGACGGCCTGGGTGATAGCCTCCCGTTCGGCCTTGGCGACCGCCTCGGCCAGGGTGCCTTCGAAGAAGGGACCGGCCTCGCCCCGGCCGGTCGCCGACCGGAGCGCGGGGGGGAGGTCTTCCAGGGCGATGACCTCCCCCTCGGCCAGGTTCACCGCCCGTTCGATGACGTTGAGGAGCTCACGGATGTTCCCCGGCCAGGCGTAAGCGCTGATGGCCGCCATGGCCGCCGGGGAGAAGTGCCTCAGAGGCACCTGGAGTTCATTGCAGACCTTGGCCATGTGCCTTTGGATGATCTCCGGGATGTCGCCGAGCCGTTCCCGGAGGGGCGGGACGACGATGGAAACGACGTTCAGCCGGTAGTAGAGGTCGGCCCGAAAGGTTCCTTCGGCCACCAGGGCCTTGAGGTCGCGATTGGTGGCGGCGATGACCCGGACGTCGACCGGGATCGGCTTGACCCCCCCGACCCGCTCGATCTCCCTTTCCTGCAGGGTCCTGAGGAGCTTGGCCTGCATACTGGGCGACATGTCCCCGACCTCGTCGAGGAAGATCGTCCCGTGCTCGGCCAGCTCGAATTTGCCCGGCTTGCCGCTCTTGACGGCCCCGGTGAAGGCCCCCGGTTCATAGCCGAAGAGCTCAGACTCCAGCAACTGCTCGGGGATGGCGGCGCAATTGACCTTGACGAAGGGACCGCGGGCCCGTCCCCCGACGCGGTGAATGGCATGGGCGAAGATCTCCTTCCCCACCCCGCTCTCGCCGAGGATGAGGACGGTGGAGTCGCCCCGCGCCGCCTTCAAGGCCACTTTCTTGGCCTCGCGGATGGCCTCGCTCTGCCCGTGGACGTCGTCCAGGGTGAAGCGAGCCCCCAGGATGTCCTGCAACTGCGTCTCGTAGAACTGGATCCGATCCTCGAGGAGGTTGAGCCGGCCGACCAGTCCCTTGATTTCTTCGGTGCGCTGGAAGACCAACTGCCCCAAGGCCCCGATGACCTTCCCGTTCAGCCGGATGGGGATCCGATGCCCCAGGATGTTCTGCCCTTTGATCCGCTGGACGACGGAGATCTCCGGGATCCCCGTCTGGGCGACCTGGTGGAGGCGCGTGTTGTCGATGATCTCGGTGACGTGCCGGCCGATCAGGTCCTGGGGTTCCTTGCCGAGGAAGTCGGCGTAGGCCCGGTTGATCATGATGATCCGGCCTTCCCGGTCGACCACGACGACGCCTTCGTACGAGCTGTCCATGACCGCTTCGAGGAACTGGCTCTTGGCCTGGGCCGCCTGCAGCTCGGCCTTGATGGGGTCTGGGCGGTGACGAGGGGCCATGCTAAATCTCCTCCCGCGGGCGCGAAGATTGCCTCGCCGTCTGCTTGACAGCCTCGCTCGTAGAAATGAAAAGGCCAGCATCCGGCGCTTGTCAGAGGATGACTTCGCCGGGTGCCGGTCCCTTTCCTTTCAAGTGTCGGCTGCAAACGACAGGTAATGTCGGATTCCTAAGACACTCTTGGGAGAATCTGCCTGCTCGTTGCTCAGGCCCCCCGCCTGGCGGTCATCGAACCGAGGATGGTGAAGAAGACGCAGAAACCGGCCAGGATGGCCAGGGACGGCCAGACGCTGAAGAGCCCGAAGCCTTTGACCATGACGTCCTTCATCGCCTGATTGGCGTAGGTCAGGGGCATGGCGTGGGCCAGCCCACGGAGGACCGGGGCCATGTCCTCCAGGGCAAAGAGCATCCCGGACAGGAGGACCTGCGGGATGATGACCAGCGGGATGAACTGAACCACCTGCAGCTCGTTCTTGGCGAAGGTGGACAGGAAGATCCCCAAGTTGACGGCGCCGATGGTCAGGATCACCTCAACCAGGAAGACCACGGCGACATTGCCGACGTAGTGGACCTTGAGGACATAGATGACGAACAAGAGGACGAGGGCCGACTGGACCAGTGAGAAGATGGTAAAACCGAGGGTGTAGCCGAGGATCATCTCGGCCGGCTTCATCGGTGAGGCGAACAGCCGGACCATCGTCCCCTGAGTCCGCTCACGGAGGAAGGACACCGAGGTCAACAGGAAGACGAAGAAGAAGGCGAAGAAGCCGATGAATGACGGGGCCATCAGGTCGATGGAGGTGAAATCGGCCCCCCCGTATAGGTACTCCGTTTCGACCACCGGCTTGACCGGCGCCGACGGGGCGACGGCGGCCGGCGCGGCGTTCGGGCCGGCCGATGGGATGGTCTGGGCCGGCCGCGGCACGGCCGGCAGGAGGGCCTGCACGATCCTTCCCGACATGGCCTCGGCCAGCCGGGTCAGGCCGGGGTTGGTCCCCTGGACGAGGACGTCGATCTTGGGCGCCCGCCCTTGAGCCATTGACGTCAGGACGTCCCCGGGGATGACGTAGGCGGCCTTGATGGTCCCGTCCTTGACCGCCTCTCGGTAGTCCGCCGAACCGAGATCGACCAGCTCGATCTGGCCGCCCTCGGCCAGGGTGGTCGAGGCCAACCTCTTGACCTCCGGGTTGGGGGAGACCACGGCGACCTTCGGCGTGGCCAGGGGCGACCGCAGCATCCAGACCAACAGCGAGAGGACGGCCACCGGGACGACGAAGATCAGGCCCATCGTCCGCTTGTCCCGGCCGAACTGCCGGACGATCCGCTTGACCACCGCCCAAACGACGATGAGGTTCACTTCTTGACTCCCTCCCCCTGCGCGTCGGCGAAGTACAGGAACGTCTCCTCGAGGGTCGTCCGGCCGGCCCGTTCTTTGAGGTCATCGGGACGGCCCATGGCCAAGAGCCGCCCCTGCCGGATGAGGGCCACCCGGTCGCACCTCTCCGCCTCGTCGAGGTGATGGGTGGAGATGATCAAGGACGCGCCCTGGCCGGCCAAGCCCTTGAAGTGCCGCCAAAAGGTGCGGCGCAATTCCGGGTCGACGCCGACGGTCGGTTCGTCCAGCAGCAGCAGGGGAGGTTGATGGACGAGGGCGATGGCCAGCGACAGCCGTTGCTTCATGCCCCCGCTGAAGGTCTCGACCGGCCGGCCGGCCGCCTCCCGCAGCTCAACAAGGCCGAGGACCTCATCGATCCGACGGCGGGCCTTCTTCCCCGTCAGGCCGTACAAGGCCGTGAAGAACTGCAGGTTCTCGGCCGCGGTCAGGTCGGCGTAGAGCGCCTCCTGCTGGGTCATGTAACCGATGCGCCGCGCCACCGAGCGGTCCGGCATCCGCCGCCCGAAGACCCTGGCTTCGCCCGAGGTCGGCGACACCAGACCGGCCAGGATCCGGATGAGGGTCGTCTTGCCCGAGCCGTTCGGTCCGATCAACCCGAAGGTCTGGCCCCGGGGGACCTCGAGGTCCAGGCGGTCGATGGCCCGAACCCGGCCGAAGCTCTTACTGAGCCCGACCACCTGCGCCGTCAACTCCATGTCACTTGCCCTCCTTGCGGACGATCCCGTAGAGGATCGCCTGAGATGCCGTCTTGACCAGTTCCTGGCGCGTCCCGGGGCCGAAATCGAGACCGAGGACGAAACGGGCGATGCCCGACAGGAGCAGCGGCCCCATCACCAGCATGGCCAGGAAGGTCAGGTTCATCGGCCGGATCCGCCCCCGCTTCACCTGCTCCTCAAGGTAGCCGGCGATCCCGGCGATGAGCCGGCCGGCGATTTCCTCGCGGATGATGGCGGTGAGTTCCGGGTGGTGTCCGGCCTCACTGAGGACGATCCGGAAGGCGTAGACGGCCACCCCTTCCTCGATTCCCCGAAGGTAATTGTCCATCAGTTCGGGGATGACTTCTTCCGGTGGGCGGTCGGGGTCGGCCACCTGAGCCATGATCTTCGGGATCGGGCTGCGCTCCCGAATCACCGCGCGGAAGAGATCTTCTTTATTCTTGAAGTACCAGTAGATCGTGCCGGGGGTGATCCCGGCCGCTTCGGCGATGCCCCGGCTGGTGGCCCCCCGATAGCCCTTCTCGGCGAAGACCTTCATGGCCGCCTCGATGATGGCGGCCCGCTTTTCGGGGAACATGGCCGGGGGGCGTGGCATCGGTCCTGGGTCACCTCGTTCCTCCTGGGGCTTGTCTTCCCTTAATCAAACGTTTAATCAAAGCATAAGACAAAGTCGTCGGCGCGTCAATAGGGCCCGCCCCCCACCAACCGCCCGAACTCGACCGCGTAATCGATGCCGCGAGCCTCTTCCTCGTGCTTGAAGTAAGCGCAGACGTCGGCCGAGCCAAGGAGTCCGGCGACGAAGTCAGCCCAAGTCCCTAGGTCGGCCGGCGAGTAATCCTGCCCTCTCAGCCTCAGGTAGGCAAACCCCGCTGAGCCGGTCAGATCGCGGGCGACTGCCTTGACCTCGGTCCCGGCCGGCATGCCCGTGCCGTCAGCCAGGCAGAGGGCGGCGCCGGCGGCGGCCAAGGCCTCGTAAGTCGATTCGTCGTACCAGGAGGCGTGGCGGAATTCGAAGGCCAGCCGCGGACCAGAAGGGCCAAGCGCGGCCAGGAAGGCCGCCAGACGGTCGTCGCGCTTGAGATAGGGTGGCAACTGGAAGAGGACCGCCCCGAGCCGGTCCCCCAGGAGCGACAGGCGGTCAAAGAAGTCGGCCGCCTCCCGCTCTGCCCCGGCGAGCCGCAGGCGGTGGGTGATCTTCGACCCGGCCTTGAAGGAAAAAGAAAAGCCGGAAGGCGTTTCCCCACGCCATCGGCCGAGCATGTCCGCCGTGGGAAACCGGTAGAAGGTCGAGTTTATCTCAACGCTGTTGAAGCGCTCAGCATAGAAGGCGAGCCGGCCCTGGCTGCTCGTCCCGGGTGGGTAAAAGGCCCCCACCCACTCATCGTAACTGAACCCCGAGGTCCCCAGGAAGAGCCGGCCCATGCCCACCTCCGCCGGATCGAAGCGCCCGGCGGAGCCTATTATGCCCGGTCTAGGCCCGACCGGCTGAACCCCGACCGAGCTCTATCCCCGCTCGGCCGCGGGCAGGAGGCGAGTTGACCGTCCAGATGCCGGCGACGATGGCCACGCCGCCGATGACCGTGAACGTATGGAGGCGCTCACCGAGGATGGCCATGGCCAGGATCGCCGTGACCAACGGTTCGAGGTAGACAGAGGTCGAGGCGACGCTGGCCGTGACCGACTGAAGGGCGTAGTACCACAGGGAATAGCCCACCGCGGTGCAGACGATCCCCAGATAGATCACAGCCACCCAGGTCCCCGGGGTGAGGTGGAACCCCGACCGCAGCCCACCGGTCCAGACCAAGGGCGGCACCATCATCGCCAGCCCGAGCAATGAGGCCCAGGCCGTGACGAAGAAAGCCGGCCTCGTCTCGATGGCCCGCTTCCCGAGGACGGTGTAACCGGCCCAGGCCAGCGTGTTGGCCAGGATGAAGAGGGCGCCGATCGCGTCGTTGCGGGAGGTGGCCAGGTCCAGCCGGCCCCGACTGACGACCAGCAGGGCTCCGATAAAGGCCCCGGCGATGCCGACCAGTTGCTTGCGGGCGAGTCGTTCACCCAGGACCCGCCGAGAGAAAAGGGTCGTCCAGATCGGACTCAAGGTGACCAGCAGGGAGACGTTGGTGGCCGTCGTGTAACTGACCCCGGTGTACTGGAGCCAGTAGAAGATGGTCACCCCCAGC